>JAJQAZ010000079.1 GCA_021203545.1 Tannerellaceae bacterium
TTTATTTTGTTATTTATTTAAAAATAAAACGTTTAAAAACTTCATAAATTATTTTTTTTTTTTGCTAAAATAGTCTATTTCTGTCTTCAGAATACAAACTAACGGTGAAATACAATTGTTTTACGCGCTTATTTTGCTAAAACTTCTGTATTCAAACAACTAAATTATTTGGAATTTTGATGTACTTAACGGATTATGAACTTATACTATATTTGAGATATGACGTTAAAAACAAATACAACTAAACTAACTTACATAATAAATTAAATATTTTAAACATGAAATCCTTTCAATTTATCACTTTTATATAGAATTCTATATTTTATTTGAGAATTTTAGCATTTGTAAAGATTTGTCTTTATATTTGCAAAGTGTTAGGATTCATTATTTTTCGACTTAATTAGTGAAATTAGTTATTTATAAGTTAAACAAAAAAGTGTGTCTATGAAAAAGTTCACTTATCTTTTATTTTGCCTAATGTTAGGTATTGGACTGGCGACCGCTCAGACAACGAGTGTAACAGGGATTGTTATCTCGGCGGATGATGGGGAGCCTATTATTGGGGCATCTGTTGTTGTAAAAGGTACATCAACAGGTACAGTAACTGACCTGGATGGTAACTTTACCATTAACAATGTACCAAGTTCTGCAAAGACTCTGGTGATTTCTTACATCGGAATGAAGCAGCAGGAAGTGGCTGTTCAAAGTGGCCGTATCAGGGTTGTAATGGAGTCTACGGCGCAGGCGCTGGACGAAGTTGTGATAACGGCGATGGGTATTCCCCGTTTGGAAAAAACGTTAGGGTATTCGGCAACTACTGTTAAAAGCGATGAACTTACAATTGCACGTAATACCGATGTTACCAACTCACTTCAGGGTAAAGTAGCCGGTCTTCAGATTCAGTCTACCTCTTCTTCACCGGGTACTGCAAACTCTGTTGTAATTCGTGGTTTCGGATCTATTAACGGAAGTAACCAACCTTTATATGTAGTGGATGGCGTGCCCTTACAATCAAGTACTGTGCAAGCCGGAGGCCATACGATAAGTACAAGTGGTATTTCGAATATCGCACCGGATGATATTGAAAGTATGACCATTCTAAAAAGTGCTGCTGCAACAGCATTGTATGGTAGCCGTGCATCAAACGGTGTGATTATTATCACAACCAAAACCGGAGGAAAAGGAACGAACCGCAACTTTAGTATTGAATACAATGGTGGTGTACAGATTACTCAGGTTTCTTATCTGCCTGAAATGCAGAATAAGTTTGGTCAGGGTTGGAATGGACAACAAACCTATATTGAAAACGGTTCATGGGGACCAGCATTAGACGGGTCACAACAAGTATATGGTCCGATCTGGAACGGACAACAATTGATTCATGAATATTCTGCCCGCAAAAATAATGTGAAAGATTTCTTCGACAATGGTGTTTCCTGGAATAACAACGTATCTTTAAGTGGTGTTTCTGATGATAATAAGATGACTTATTATATATCTTACTCTAATACATCTGACGATGGTATTATGCCTACTGATGCTGATAAATATACAAGAAATGCATTTAGCTTCCGTGGTAGTTATGAGCCAACAAACTGGTTGAAAGTAAGTTCTTCTATTAACTATTCTAAATCTGGTACAGATATTGTAAGCAGTTATCAGGGTACATCTGTAATCGATGGATTATATGAAATGCCACGTGATGTGTCTATCGTAGATATGAAAGATTTAAGCAGCCCATTCAATACGCCGGAAGCTTATTATACTCCTTATGGAATCACAAACCCATACTGGGCATTGGAAAACAATTACAATCACCTTGACTCCAAACAGATGTTTGGTAAAATACAGGTTGATATCAAACCAATGAGCGATCTGACTTTCTCTTATCGTTTCGGATTTGACTATACAGATTATGATCATAAAATGGGTGAACCGGAAATTAAACTGGACGATGCTTTAATTGATGAAGATTATGGATATGCACCCTCTCATATGAATCAGGATGGATATGTATGGTCTCGTTATTACCGTTCTCATGAAATAAACCATGATTTTCTGGCTAACTATACAAAGAAATTTAATCAGTTTGATTTGAATGTAAATGCCGGTGTTAATATGAACGAACGTTACCGGACCTATATGACCGGACAAACAGACGGTCTTACGTTTGAAACAGGTTTCTGGGACTTAAGTAATGGTTCTTCCATTTCTACATTAACCGAATTTCAATCTAAACGCCGTTTAGTTGGTTTATTTGGTGATATCACTTTAGGCTATGATGATATGCTGTTCTTAAATGTAACAGCGCGTAACGACTGGTCGTCTACGCTGCCTATTAATAATAACAGCTATTTTTATCCCGGTGCAACATTAAGCTGGATATTTACCCGGTTTATACCCCAAAATAATGTTTTCTCTTTTGGTAAGGTTCGTTTAGCTTATGGTAAAACAGGTAATGATGCTGATCCATATTATACAAGTGCCCGTTATACACAAGGCTATGCCAACGGATATTATGGCCTTAATATTGCCCAGTTCCCGATGAACTCTACAAACTCATTTATTTCACATACAACAGCAGGAAGTACTACCCTGAAACCTGAAATGACAACAGAGTTTGAAATCGGAACTAATCTGCAATTCTTCAACGGACGTTTAGGATTGGATGCAGCTTATTATAACCGTTCAACCAAAGATCAGATCTTTACCTTGCCAATAGACCCGGCAAGCGGATATACTAATCTGGTAACAAACTTTGGTGAAGTACGTAACCGGGGTGTTGAATTATTACTAAATACAACACCTATACAAACCAGAAAATTCCGTTGGGACTTAAATGTAAACTTTGCCCTGAACCGTAATAAAGTAATTTCGGTACCGGAAAGTCTGGAAGGTGGACGGGTAACAATCTATAGTTTCTCTGCCGGAGACGATGCCGTTTATATGTATGCAGAAGAAGGTAAACCCTTAGGTACATTCTATACCTATCTGCCACAATATGTAACGGACGAAAGTAGCCCTTATTATGGTTCGCCTATAGTAGATGAGTATGGTCAGCCGGTTCTTAGTTCAGAAATTCAGGATACAGGTTTAGATATGAATCATAAATGGACTGGTGGTCTTACTACTTCATTTACAGCTTATGGAGTGACATTAAGTGCAACAGTAGATGTGCGTTTTGGCGGACATATGTTCTCACGTACTAAAAACCTGATGCAGTTTACAGGTAACGGTTCTATGACAACTTACAATGAACGCCGTCCGTTCGTAATTCCGAATTCGGTATATGCAGTAACGGATAGTGAAGGCAATGTTACCGGTTATAATGAAAATACAAATGCAATCAGACTAACCAATAGTAGTTATCAAACTTATTATGACAAATATGGTTGGGGCAATGGTGGTAATGCTTACCTGTTGGATCGTACATTTACTAAAATACGTAATATTACGATAGCTTATAATTTACCCAAACAATGGGTCAGAGCATTGGATTTGAACAGTATCTCTGTTTCAGTATTTGTAAACAATCCGTTTATCTGGACTGCTAAAGAAAACACATTTATTGATCCGGAATCCAGTACTGTAGGTAACGACCTTTCCGGTCAGTTTGGTGAACTCTATTCTAACCCGTCAAGCCGGGTATATGGTTTTAATCTTAGCGTGAAATTCTAAAATAAAACAATGATGAAAAAAATATTCATAATAATATTGGCTGTTGTATTTGGTATGGCCTCATGCGACAGTTACCTGGATATTAATCAGGATCCTAATTCACCCACTGAGGATAACGTAAATTCATCCATGATTTTTCCCGGTGCGGAAATGAATCTGGCATCCAGTTATGGTAATTTTTTACGTATTGTCGGTGGATACTTTGCAGAACATTATGTACAATTATTCGGAACAAGTAACTATCTGGACTATTCCAAATTCAATATGTCTGCAACACGTTCCAGTAGTACATATACACAACTAAATGCCCGTTGTTTAAAAAACTTACAAATAATCCGGGAACAATCCTCTGCATCCGAAGAGTGGGGTACCTATCTGGCCGCAACAACATTACGGGCATTTACCTATCAGGCATTGGTTGATGCTTATGGGGAAACACCTTATACCGAAGCGTTAGACGTCAGTAACCCGACTCCTAAGTACGATGAGGGGTTAACTGTTTATCAAGGCATTCTTTCAGAGCTTGATGAAGCTTTATCAAACGTTTCAACCTCTGATATTGTTTGTACCAACTTTTTGTTTGGTTCATCATCAGTAAACAATTGGATTCAGTTAGCAAACGCATTAAAATTAAAGATTTTGATGCGTATGAGTGATGTACAGAATGTTCAATCTTCCTTAGCAGCGTTAATTGCCGAAGATAATTTCCCAACATCAGATGTCGCATGGACTGGGATATGGAGTGATGAATCAGGAAAGGCAAGTCCATTCTATCAGGAAGAATTTGCAACTTACTTCGGATCAGGACAAGTAAATATCGGAGCCAATATAGCTTTAGTTGAAACCATGAAAGCGACTAATGACCCACGCCTGAGAGCTTTCTTTGATGCTAATTCAGAGGGAAATTACGTAGGAGGAGTATCCGGAACAAACTTTTCTACAGATAGAACCATTGGAGAAAAAGCAAATTGCCGCCCGGTTGCTTCTTATAGTATGCCGGTTTATCTGATCACAAAAGCAGAGATTGAATTTTTCCTCGCTGAATATTATGCCCGTTATGGTTCTTCCGGCAACGCAGAGAGCCACTATATCGCAGCTATTGAAGCATCATTCGCCACTGCTGGTGTATCGGGAGCCAGTGATATTTACACATTGCATTATCCGTGGGATAACACAAATTATAAACAAATAATCGGTATCCAAAAATGGATTGCCCTAAGTGGAACCAATAATTTTGAAGCGTGGTGTGAAATGCGCCGTCTGAAATATCCAGCATTTGGAAGTATAAGTGGTGACGATATGTATACTGAAGGTTCTGGTGAATTTAACGAGTCGCTATATGTTCCGGCAACTTTATATACACCCATTAATGTGAATCAGGATTTAGGTTCAAATAAAGTATTGCAACGCTTCAGATATGCAGAAAGTTCTGCAAACCGTAACAACAATGCACCTGAGAATAAAGGTGATGGCACTCCTGTATTTTGGGCTGAATAAAATAACTAATTTAAAATTAGATCACAAATGAGAAATAAACTATTCACTATAATAATATGTGCGCTTTCTGTATTTATACTGGGAAGTTGCAGCGATTCAACTGAAGGATACACCCGAATCACCTATTATCCATCTCTAACTCTGGAAGGAGATCAGTATATATATCTACATCTGAATGACACATATGTTGAGCCTGGTTATGAAGCCGAATTAAATGGTGAAGATGTATCAGATGAAGTTGTTATAAAATCAAACCTAAATACAGGAACTTCCGGATTTTACACTATTGAATATTCTATTATGAATGAAGACGGTTTTAGTATGGAGGCAACACGTTATGTTATTGTAACTGATCCTACAGATGCTGTAGAAGGTGTATATTATACTGATCCAGACAGTTACCGTCTATACAATGGCATTACACCATATGGGGACAGTTACATGATCCTGGTCTTTTCAAATGGAGATGGAACATACTCTGTAGAGGATTTATTAGGAGGTTGGTATGCACAACGCTCAGGCTATGGTACAGACTATGCAATGCAGGGAGTCATCTCTGTAAGTGGTGGAAATGTAACTATGCTTGACAGCTATGTCCCGGGTTGGGGAGATGAAGCCGATTCTATGACAAATGGAAATTTTGACGAAGCTACAGGAACACTATCCTGGACAATTACCTATACTGATACTCCTTTGGTTTTTTATGTAATAATGCACAAACAATAAGAAGTTAATATGAAAAAAATAATATTGTTAAGTATCATGATCGCAGGTATCTTTCTAACATCCTGCGAGAAAGATAAAATTGGTGGAACAGCCACAGAAAGTCTGGCTGGTGAATGGTATGTGACTGTTGATGCTATGAACGCAGATGGAAGTACATGGGGTGAAGATCCTTTTGGAATCGGTCATTTTCTGATCGCAACATATAATACAGCGGCTAATGTTGAATCAGAAATCTGGGTAGATGATTGTGAGCAATTCTGGGACTTCAAAGTAAAAGCAAAAGCAGATGCTAATATGCTAACTTTTTCTGCGAATGAAGCGGAAAGTGTATACCGTGATGGCACAGCAATAGCAATAACAGTATCAATCGTGGATGGTAAAATATTGCTGGGAGGGGCAACTACACCAAGTGGTATGCCTGCTGATAGTATTGTCTTTAAAGTTACCTTCAGTGACGATACTAATACAACAAACTATGGCTTCGATCACTACAAAATATCAGGCTACCGTTACACTGGTTTAACAAATGATGATTGATTGAGTAAGTTAACTACATAAAAAAGAGGATGTATTTTTGTTACATCCTCTTTTTTTATCATTTTATCATATTAATTTTTATATTACATCCTTCTCCCTTGGTCGTTGCGGAAGTGTTCTGGGAGTATCTGTCAAAATATATCCATCAGGAACATCTACAAAGATTTGCCCTGATTTATATAATTCCGGGCAATCTACACATACTACATAGGTTTCGCAAGTACCATCTTTTGTTAATGTTGGATCAGGAACAAGATATAAGGGTACAGAACTTTTATTTCCATTTATCAGGTAAGTCTCTAAATTTAGATTCTTAAAAGTCCAATTATATTTAATATTCTTACCGTAATCAGTAGCCTTAAATGTGTAAGTAGTCGTTACATGTACTATTCCGTCAAGAGGGATATTAGGTTTTAATATTTCGATTCTTTGAAACGGATATTTATCTTTCAGAGCTAGTATATCGTTATTGGATAAACCCTCTCTTTGTGCGGTGAAAGGCTGGTTATTATCACGTCTTACCATTGTAAATCCATCTGGTTTTAATTGGCTGGGATATAGCATAATTGAGTTGAAATCAAAATTCAAATAATCATATCCGTTTTCTCCTCTATCACTATATTTTTGGTATTGATATCTTTCCGAATAGCTTGTCATCACATCATAATTCACAATAATATGATTATCCCGGTCTTCCCGGCATTGTTCATGGTATAGCCCAAGAACATGACAAAGTTCGTGAATAACATTTCCAACATTTTCTCTTCCATCCAAACCTACAATCTGTCTACCTCCTTTTTTACCTATATAGTCAGAGTATACACCATCACCATAAGGTACTTTTATTATTTCTAAATAATCAGTTTGATTGGAGGTTTTTTCTACAAACTTTATAAATGTAGAAGACTCTATATGGCGCATAGCTTCTGTAATATATTCCGGATGTGCTAATCCAGTACCTAATTTATAATATACAATATTATTCGGCCATACTCTTCCTTGTACAAGAGCAGCCCGGGTATCCGGAATACTATTGAGACTATCTATTTCCCGTTTGTTTAGTTTAATGTCATGTTGGAAAATATAAGAATCTTCCGTTTCAATAACATGAGCCGGATTGCCCCATAACATAATTTCTTTTTCAACTCCCCCTTCCGGAATGGGAATGCCTTCCGTTACAATATCTTCCTGATAGGAAATAGGTTCATTACTACTTAATAGATCGGCTTCCTGGCACTGAGTAAAGAGAATGCAGAACGCAATTCCACAAACAAACAATAGTTCTTTTTTCATGATTAAAATAGTTTAGAAAATTAATTAATAGGGTTATTAATTCACTTCCTTGCTCATCAGAAAAGGATACCACAAAAAATTAATTTGGCGGGTCAACAAAACATACAAGAAAAGATGTACGCAATATAATATATTTTTATGTAATATAAAAATATATCCCTCAATGCTTCACCAATTCAAACCGTTTATCTACACATGCAGGAAGTTCCTGTAAATAGTGAGTTACATAAATAAGGGTTTTACCCGGTTGGGAACAATAGGTTTCAATCAGTTTGATTACTTTTTGTTTATTGGTCTTATCCAGGCCGTGCAGAGGTTCGTCCAGTACCAGCAAATCCGGATTCTTTACAAATGCACGGGCCAGTAAGGCTAAGCGTTGTTCGCCGGAAGACAAAGTCAGGAACAGCCGGTCTTTCAGATGGGCAATCCCTATCGTCTCCATCCATTGCAGGGCAATCTCCTGTTGCTCTTCATTACATTTCCGGTATAGCCCTACCGAATCAAAAAATCCGCTTCCTACAATATGCAATACCGGAACATTCTCCATATAATACATATGCATTTCGGGCGATACATAGCCTATCCGTTTTTTGATATCCCAGATACTTTCTCCCGTGCCCCGTTTATGGTCAAACAAAAGAATATTATTGGCATACGATTGCGGATTATCGGCATACACCAAACTTAATAATGTTGATTTACCGGAACCGTTGGGGCCTATTAATGCCCATTTCTCGCCATTCTTTACTTCCCAGTTCAGGTCTTTCAGGATCGTACGTGTACCGTACCGGATGTTTACGTTGTCCATACGGAGGGTAATATCCCAATCCACCCGGCCAACCCCCCGGCCCCCTGAAGGGGGGGGTAGAGAGGGTTCCGGTAATACCGGGGTGTTCGGAGAGGAAGGAAATAATATTTCCAATAATTCCTTATCGATGAAAAAAGTTTCCTGTGTGCGGGGTTGATAGACTGTCATCCGGTGGACAGGTAATATATGAGTGATCATAGCCGGTATATCGTCCGGATTAGATAACAAAAGAATTACCTGCACATTTTTTAAAGAAGTCATTTTTTCAAGCATCTCTACCAGCAAAGCACGCGAAGCCACATCCAACCCGATAAAGGGATTATCCAGTATCAAAATCCGCGGACGGTTCAACAAAGCCCGGATCACCAGAAACTTCCTCAACTCGCCACTCGAAAGAAAAATAATCCGTTTGGCAAGCAATTCCCGTACATGAAACAAATCCAGCAACTCATCCAGTTCCGGGGTTCCCAGATGATTTCCTAACAACTCCTCTACCAACGGCATCTCATCTGTTTCAGTCGAATGCCAACGCTGTTGATAATAAGAATTCCGGTAATCCGCAATAGAATAAATATCTTTGAAAGCAATGCTTTTAATCAGTTCGCTGCCTGTCATACCGGCAGGATAGATCACCTCACCCTCCTTCAGGGCATACCGCCGTTGTAATATATCGGCAAGCACTGTTTTACAACTACCATTCGGTCCTATAATAGCCCATTGTTCGCCTTCATGGATATCCCACCACACCGGAAATGAAAATTGCAATTCCGGCATACGCGGCACCACATCATCCAAACCAATAAGTCTTTTACCTTCCATCTCTTATTCTATAATTAAAATTAAACATGGAGACACAGAGACACGGAGTTTTTTATTTACCTTATTAATAAATTCCTTCGTTCGGCGTAGCGTCCTCGCTACGTCGTTTGTAAAAGTGAGGCTCCTGCCTCACATGAAGCTGGAGCTTCATAAGATTTTAGCGACGTAGCGAGGACGCCAATGTCGTCAACTTAAGAGTTAGATAGCTCTTTTAGCCGGAGGGGATTTGTAATCCCCGACAAGCGAGTATTAGGATCTGTGATCCGACAAACAAATAAATACCGAATAAACCGGAACATAAGGTATATTTAAGCGGATTACAAATCCTTATATTCCACAGGCGGGGATTGCAAATCCCCTTCGACCAACAATAAAAATTCCTTAAGTTGACGGCATTGGCGTCCTCGCTACGCCGAACAGAGATTAAACAGATTTCGCAGATTTTTATTTAAAAATATTTTCTGCATCTATCTGCAGTGATCTGCGAAATCTGCGTTCCCTATACTTTAATTCTAAACAGCTGCTTTTAACAGCGTATATTCAGGTCATTCAATACAGTACGGATCTTTTCGAAAGTCGTAATACGGGTAGGCACCAAAGGCAGGCGCAATTTATTTTCAAGGTATCCCATCGCATTCAACATACTTTTTACTCCGGCAGGATTACCATCCACAAAAAGCAGGTCAAACAACTCCGTAAAACTGTGGTGAATAACCCGTGCACTGGCATAATCGCCCGACAAAGCCAAACGGGTCATCCTACTGAACTCCCGGGGAAACGCATTCCCGATAACCGAAATAACCCCTATGGCCCCCAACGTGATCAACGGGAAAGTAATGCCATCATCGCCCGATATAACATTAAAGTTCGCAGGCTTATTTTTAATGATATCATCCATTTGTGTAATATTACCGGACGCCTCTTTCACGGCTACCACATTCTTAAACTCACGGGCTATGCGCAACGTTGTATCCGCCGTCATATTCACCCCGGTACGTCCCGGTACATTATACAAAATCACGGGCAGTCTGGTAGCTCCGGCTACCGCTTTATAATGTTGGTAAATTCCCTCCTGCGATGGCTTATTATAATAAGGAACAACCGACAGAATAGCATCAATACCACGGAACGAATCTGTTTTCAGCTTCTCCACAACCGAACGGGTACAGTTACCCCCTACTCCCAATACCACAGGAATACGGCCTCTTACTTTCGACACCACGAAATCAGTGATCTGCTTCTTCTCATCTTCTGTCAGTGTAGGAGTTTCGGCGGTAGTACCCAACACTACCAGGTAATCGGTTCCGTTCTGTAATTGATAATCTACAAGCCTGCCTAAAGCGTCATAGTCAACACTTTCATCATTTGTAAAAGGAGTAACCAGCGCCACTCCCATTCCTTTTAAATTAATATCTGCCATGAGGGAAATTATTCCGTTTTGTTATTTTGCCCTGCAAAAATAAAGAAATTATATCAGAAAAGGAATAACTTTCCTCACAGAATCTCAGCGTCTGTTTAAAGAATAGAAAATTACTTACTGCAACCGATTGTTTGAAGATAAAAAATAATATGGTCAAAAAGTGCCTGAACATCTCCTTCTTCATCCATCAGGATAGATAAATCGTGAAACGCCTGCTCCTGCGATTTCCGTCCCACTTTCAACAGGGCCGGATGCGAAAGCACCATATACTTCATCACATGGTCACCCGGACGGCTTAAATCTATCAGAATATCAGCCGGCAAATTCGTAAACCGTTTCATCACTTCGGTTTTAGGAAACATCAAAAGGTCGGTATCCGTCTCCTCTTTTACCTGCAAATCATCTGTTCCGGTTTCATACGCCTGGCCGCCGGGGATATACATACAACCATACACATTCTTATCCAGTTCACGCAAACGTACCATACACTCCTCCGCAATGCTCTTATCTTTATGGCTATACACCATTAACAAGTCTTTTGCCTGGCCAAGTCCGCAATACGCATGTTCACGACGGGGAGCCTGTTTAGCGAGGGTTTTGATTTTACTTTTAATACAGTAACTCGTTAATCTCATTCGGCCAACATATTTAGAAATTCCTCTTCATTAATTACCTTGACACCCAATTTAGCTGCTTTTTCCAACTTCGAGGGTCCCATATTCTCACCTGCCAGGATATAATCTGTTTTACCGGATACGGAGCCGCTATTCTTACCTCCGTTCTGTTCAATCATTGCTTTGTATTCATCCCGCGAATGGATAGAGAATGTACCACTAATAACAATCGTGAGGCCTTTTAGTTTATCCGTACGGCCGGATAATTTCTCTTCAGATATCTTCATCTGTAGCCCATATTCTTTCAGACGAGCCACCAATATAAGGTTCGCTTCATCCGCAAAATAATCCATCACACTCTGAGCTATACGGTCCCCTATTTCGTCCACTTCCGTCAAGACTTCCAGCGAAGCCTGTTGCAACTCCTCCATAGAAGGAAATGCACTGGCCAGCCGGCGGGCCACAGTTTCACCCACAAAACGGATACCCAATCCATACAACACACGTTCATAAGGTACCGATTTCGATTTCTCCAGACTATCCAGGAAATTACGGGCACTCCGTTCGCCCCAACGCTCCAACGACAACAAATCAGCCTCTTCTATTGTATACAGGTCAGCCACATTGCGAACTCCGAGCACCTCATACAAATCATCCACAGTCTCGGGACCTATACCGATATCCAAAGCACGCCGGGTTACAAAATGTTCAATTCGTCCTTTTATCTGTGGCGGGCAACCCGTATCATTGGGACAATAGTGCGCGGCTTCTCCTTCCGGGCGTACCAGTTTAGTACCGCACTCCGGACAGGTCTGTACAAACCGTACTTTATCTCCCAGTAGTATCGAACGGGCATCCGTATCCACCCCTACTATCTTAGGAATAATCTCGCCGCCTTTTTCCACCATCACATAATCTCCTAAATGCAGATCAAGGCTTTCTATAATATCTTCGTTATGAAGAGACGCACGTTTTACAGTCGTACCTGATAATAATACCGGTTCCAGATTAGCAACAGGTGTAATCGTACCAATACGCCCCACCTGGAAAGAAACAGAATTCAGACGTGTCACCGCCTGTTCCGCCTGGAATTTATAAGCAATCGCCCAACGCGGACTCTTCGAAGTAAAGCCCAGGTTCCGTTGCTGGCGTATAGAATTCACTTTCAGTACTACCCCATCCGTTGCCACCGGCAACTCCTTACGTGCCACATCCCAATATTTCAGGTAATCAAACACCTCTTCCAGTGTACTGCATTTACGCAACACATCCGGTATTTTAAAGCCCCATGTACGGGCCATTTCCAGATTCTCATAATGGCCGTCGCACGGCAGGTTATCCCCCAGCATATAATAAAAATATGCATCCAGCCGGCGGGAAGCCACAATAGCCGGATTCTGTTGTTTCAATGTCCCGGAAGCAGCATTCCTCGGATTGGCAAACAGAGGTTCCTCCTGCTCTTCCCGTTCTTTATTAAGACGGTCAAACTCTGCCCAGGGCAACAAGATCTCCCCCCTGATCTCGAACTCTGCCGGATAAGTATCCCCTCTCAACTTTAAGGGCACCGAACGGATTGTTTTCACATTCGCCGTCACATCATCGCCACGGGTACCGTCACCACGGGTCACAGCCCGGACCAGTTTCCCGTTCTCATACGTCAGCGAAATAGAAGTCCCATCGTATTTAAGTTCGCACACAATATCAAACGGTTCATTCAATGCCCGTTCCGTACGTTCATAAAACTCCCGGACCTCCTCTTCCGAATAGGTATTACTAAGCGAAAGCATCGGATATTTATGCGCTACCGGTTCGAATTCCTTAGACAAGTCGCTTCCCACACGTTTGGTTGGCGAGTGCGGATCGGCCAGTTCAGGATACTGTGCCTCTAACTCTTCCAGTTCTTTCATCAACAGATCAAACTCCTTATCCGGAATGGTAGGAGCCGACAAAACATAATAATTATAATTGTGCTGGTCCAGCGTATCCCTCAGATACCGGACCCTGGAAGCTACTTCGTTCATAGTACATATACTCTTTCTGTTTAAAAAACCAAACCCACATTATCTATCCAAAACGTATTGCCCGGCGAACCAATGTAAGCACCTCCGTGACTGGAGGCAAAATGCAAAATCATATGCGTAGGCTCGTCACTATCTTCCGCCCAGCCTATCTCCTGGATAGGCACATTCTTTCCTTTACTGTTCAACGCATATCTCTCTTCGTCCTGAATTTTCATATACGGTTTAAATTCAGGCGAATCACTTATATCTCCATACAAAACAGGATACTCAGCACCATTCACCCAACCGGTATCCTTATTAAAACGTTCTACAATCGTACCCACCCGTTTAGCATAGATATTACCCTCTTTATCTTCCCACCTTTTTTGCAGGATCAGAATAATAATAGCCTCATCTTTTCCCTCAACGGCCGACTTCCGGCTGAATCCGGTAGAACGTATCCGGTTAGGTTCCGGGGCAACTTTTACTTTATAATCAAGTTTCAGGGCCAAAGGTTTACGGGTAAAAGGAATTCCGCAGTTCAGCATCGCCATGGGATTCTTCGTCCCTTTTATCGGCTCAAACATTTCACCCAGGTAAACCGAACCGGCGGCAATTACTTCAATATCCACCAGTCCAAGCACCTTCACACTTTCGTAACGGGTTTCCATCCGTGCACAATATCCTCCATTGCGCTCTTCCGGAAACACGGAAGTATTCGTCTTTACCACACCTCCTACTTTTGCCAGCACATTCGAATTGGCCCACGGAGAACCACCCCTGTTCGAATAAGCTTCTGCACCCCGGATTGTATCGATAGGGCCCAACTCATACAAAAGTTTAGTCTTTCCCCCTATTACACCTGACTCCTTTATTTCCCTTACAACCCATTGATCCATATCGCCAAAAGGAATAGGCTCCACAGTCTGACAATTAACAACCTGCAGCTGGCAACTCAAAAGAACGGCCCAAAGGATAAATAATTTTATAAATAAGTGTTTCTCCTGCTTAACCATAATCATCAATTTACAAAGAGTATCCCCACTGTTCCAGTGCCATACCCCAATTCTTTTCTACCATCTCAACGGTACGGGCATCGTATTGATATTTATTCTTTTTATACCCTTTTTTCTTACCCAGATAACTTTCTATCTGATCTTTGGACTCTTCAAATCCGGGCAATGTAAGCGACTGGTAAATATGTTGTGTCATATCAAACGCATTCTGCTCGAAATCTTCAAACTTCACCTCTATCAGGTTGCCTTCCGGAATCAACGACTTCTGTTCTTCAAATTTATAAAATAATCTGCGATACACCTCTACAAAATTCTCCTCCATCTGTTCCGGAGTAATATTCTGTAGCTTCAGGGGCTGGATCGTATTGGTAAAAAAGCTGCGGGTACTCTCGAACACCGTATACGGATTTCTCTTCAAATAGATAAATTTCGCATTCGGAAACATCTCCAACAGAGCTTTCACCCGCCCGGTATGGGGAGGGTTTTTACTAAGAAACTGGGTTCCGTTCGTATTATGCAAAGATATTTTAATCAGTTTCAGGAACGTATCTTTAAACACCTGCAATTCCTCTGCGCTAATATCATCAAACAACAAATACTTATCGCAATATTCCATCATATCCTTCGGATAAAACCAGAAATTATAATACGTATACGGCATCATATTAGCCAGGGCAAACTCCTCCTCCTGTGGCAGGTCCACCTTCAGTTCCATATTATCCGTCGGACGTTTATCCGGCATCAGGAAAGCCATATTCTTTTTAAAGAAAGGCTGCCCCCACATCATCAGATTCGGGAAAACAGTCTGGTAAGTAGTATTATACCCAAAATGCGAATCACACGAAAACACATTATGCACAAAAGTAGTACCACTACGCCAGTGACCCAGTATAAACAACGGATCCATTTCCAGAGGCTTATCCGCAATCTTCTTATACCGGGCATTCTCCAATGGCTGCAAATTACTTAATATACGGCACACAGCTTTGGTCAGATAATATTTATTTTTATATCCGTCATCAACAACCCGGCCGGCAGTTACCGCTTTAAACGTCTTCCAGTTAGCCCCCACCAATGTATTGATAGGCAATTTATCGAACTCCAGTAACCCCATTTATTTTATTAATTTAATTTCCACACCCTGTCTGTTCAACTCTTTAACCACTTTCTCAATTGCCTCTGTATGCAACGATTCTATCCCCAGTTCCGCCAGGTTAACCGTCGGAATTCCTTTCGTTTCACCTCCGCTCATTTCCGCCTTATCTACAATCATCCCAACAGCCGATGTATTATGAGTAATCGGATCAATCAGGATAAAAGAGCCTGTCTGGCGGTTCTTCCGGTACGGATCAAAAAACAACTCTTTACCGGTTGTTACTACCACCGAAGCAATCTCATTCAATTTCATGGGCAAATTGTCTACTGTCAATTGTCCATTGTCAATGGACAACTGCTCCATCGTATTAATATTTACCTTATAATGAATCTTCTCAATCCGGGCACGGGATTGAGAAGAGGTGTGTTTTATATAAAACTGTTTCGAAAGGTCCATCGGCTCCTCATCCATCCAGACCAGCATAGCCGACAAATAACGTCCCGACATCGGTACATTATCCGGATGAACAATCATTTCCCCTCTCGAAATATCAATCTCATCTTCAAGCGTCAACATTACACACTGCGGAGGAAAAGCATACTCCAACTCGCCGTCGTAAGTAACAATACTCTTCACACGCGAAGTCTTTCCGGAAGGCAAAGCCATTACTTCATCACCCTTACGGACAACACCACTGGCCACTTTTCCGGAAAATCCGCGAAAATCCAGATTCGGACGCAACACATATTGCACCGGATAACGGAAATCAGCCAGGTTACGATCCTGGTCAATAGGCACTGACTCCAGAAACTCAAGCAGCGAAACACCCTCATGCCACGGAGTACGGTCGCTTTTATCCACCACATTATCACCCTCCAGGGCCGATAACGGAATAGGAGTAATATCTGGGATATTCAGCGGAGCAACAAACTCTTCATAATCCCTTACAATCTTCCGGTAAACATCTTCGTCGAACCCCACCAGATCCATCTTATTAACTGCCAGGACCACATGCTTAATACCCAAAAGAGATACCAGATAAGTATGTCTGCGGGTCTGGGTAATCACACCCGTACGGGCATCCACCAGAATAATAGCCAGGTTAGCCGTAGAACCGCCGGTTATCATATTCCGGGTATACTGCTCGTGTCCCGGAGTATCGGCAATAATAAACTTCCGGTTATTCGTACTGAAATAACGGTAAGCCACATCAATCGTTATACCCTGTTCCCGTTCAGCCTTCAAGCCATCGGTCAGCAATGCATAATCAATATGATCCCCCGCATTCCCCATCCGTTTACTATCACGTTCCAGCGCGTCCAGCTGATCTTCATAAATCTTCTTACTATCAAAAAGCAAACGCCCGATCAGCGTAGATTTCCCGTCGTCTACTGATCCGGCTGTGAGAAAACGAAGTAAATCTTTCTTCTCATCCTTATCCAGATATTCTTTTATATTTAATGTATCCATTCTGTCAGTCAATTAAAAATAACCCTCTCTCTTCTTCTGTTCCATACTCGCATCCTGGTCGAAATCAATCACACGGGTAGTACGTTCGCTCTTTGTAGCAGTCATCATCTCCTCCACAATCTTCTCGATCGTATCCGCTTCGCTTTCTATCGCACCTGTCAGCGGATAGCATCCCAACGTACGGAAACGCACTTTCATCATCTTCGCCTGTACACGCAACTCCTCCGGCATCCGGTCGTCGTCCGCCAGAATAAGATTACCATCCATATTCACAATCGGGCGCTCTTTGGCATAATAAAGGGGCACAATCGGAATATTCTCCAGGCGGATATACTGCCAGATATCCAGCTCCGTCCAGTTTGACAACGGAAACACCCGGATACTCTCCCCACGGTGTACACGGGCATTATATATATCCCACAGTTCCGGACGCTGGTTCTTCGGGTCCCACTGGTGGAACTTATCCCTGAACGAATAAATACGCTCCTTGGCCCGGCTCTTCTCTTCATCGCGGCGGGCACCCCCAAAAGCAGCATCAAACTTATGTTTATCCAAAGCCTGTAGCAATGCCTGGGTTTTCATCAGGTCGGTATGCACCTTACTGCCATGCGTAAAAGGCCCTACACCGGCTTCGTGGGCCTCTTTGTTATATTCCACAATAAGGTTCCAGCCAAATTTCTTCGCATAATTATCGCGGAACTCCACCATTTCACGGAATTTCCACATCGAATCAATATGCATCAAAGGGAAAGGAACTTTTCCGGGTGCAAATGCCTTTTCCGCCAACCGCACCATAACAGACGAATCCTTCCCTATCGAATAAAGCATCACCGGATTCTCAAATTCAGCGGCCACCTCACGGATAATATGAATCGATTCAGCCTCCAGCTCCCGCAAATGGCTCAACTTTGTATTCAACGGACAACTCTCTGTATCTGTTGTCTCTTTATTATTGTTTTCCTGTATCATCGTTTGTTAGTTTCTTCTGCTTCGCAAAATTATATATTATCAATACTCACCTTGGGTAAAATCAATTCCAGTAACCTGTTCACCGACTCCTCCAAAGATAAAACAGAGGTATCCAGGCTCAACGCCGGATGAACGGGAGCTTCAAAAGGAGCCGATATCCCTGTAAAGTCACGGATCTCACCCCGGCGGGCTTTCGCATACAATCCTTTCACATCCCGCTTTTCACACTCTTCCAGCGGAGTACTTACATACACCTCTAAAAAATCATTCGTACCTATAATTTCACCCGCCATAGTACGGATATAATCGTTCGGACTGATAAAAGCAGCAATAGTAATGATCCCACTATCAATAAAAAGCTTTCCTACTTCAGCAATCCGGCGGACATTCTCAATCCGGTCCGCAGCCGAAAACCCCAGGTTATTATTAATTCCGGAACGAATATTATCCCCGTCCAGTATCCGGCAGAGGTATCCACGGGCATGCAATTCGCGTTCCAGGGCAATCGCAAGCGTACTTTTACCGGAACCACTCAGCCCGGTAAACCATACCATCACACTACGCTGTTTCAGTAAACCCTGCTTATCCTCTCTTCCCATCATGCGGTCGAAAATGGGATACACATTATTGTTCTGCTTTATCATTGTTTCGTTAGTTGCTCTTTTTGCACCGCAAAGTTATAATTTCTTTCCGATTGTCAGTTAAAAACTCCATAGTAACGGAACCAGGAACACAGAAATAAGCAGGGCAATCAGATTCAAAGGCAATCCCACCTTCACAAAGTCGGTAAACTTATATCCTCCTACCCCCTGCACAATCAGGTTGGTCTGGTAACCAATGGGCGAACTAAAACTACACGAAGCCGCGATACAGGTAATCACCAGAAAAGGCATCGGGCTCACATTCAATTGCTGGGCCACTGCCAGCGAAATAGGAAAACTAAGTGCCGCAGCCGCATTATTCGTAATCAGTTCCGTAAAATATTGGTAACAATAAAAATAATCGCCAGTAAAGCATACGTACCCAGGCTATCAGACAAATTAATAATATAAGAAGCCGTCAACGCGGCAAAACCGGAATTCTCCATAGCCTTACTGATAGCAAACGCACAGGCTATCGTAATCAGGATATCCCACGAAATATATTTAGTATACTTTTTAGGCGGAAACAACTTAGTCCACGCCATAATAATAGTAGTAATACACACAAAGAAAAACATATCAAGCTGCACACCTGGAAACCTCTCTTTCATAAAAGGCAACTCTCCAATCGTTGCTCCGGCAATCATAAACACCAGCAACCCCAGTGCAAACCACCGTTTTTTGGCAGGCGCCGGAGGTTCCGTTTCCGAACCATTCGCCAACATAATAAACACACTCGATTCGCCCCAGGTAGGGATAAAGGTATCATCCGCCCACAAAACCAGCGTATCCCCCTCATTCACCCGTATCGTATCCAGATTCTGCGTATACCGTTGTCCGCCGCTTCTCACCTCTTTCACCATAGCCCCGTAATGGCGGGCAAAATTAAACTCACCCAACGTCTTATTAATACCCGGAAAACGGGCACCAATCACCGCTTCCACAATATGCAGCGACGAAGGATGTGCCTCGTCTGCCTCATCGGCAAAAGACTCATTTCGCGAATCAGGCAACAATTTATTGGAAAAAACAAACAGGTAAACAATACCCACCAAAGCAATCGGCAACCCGATCTTCCCCAATTCAAACATACTGAATCCGTTTAAACCGGGCAGATTCGCCTCCAGTATCATACCATGCACACCAGGTTCGTAGAAGTACCGATTAGCGTACACACCCCACCCAGTATCGTTGCATACGAAAGGGGAATCAGAAACTTGGTTGCCGGCAGTTTTACACTCTCCGCCCACCGCTTAACAATAGGTGCAAAAATCACCACAACAGGTGTATTATTCAGAAAGGCCGGCATAAAAGCAATAGAGGGCAACATCCGCAATTGGGCTTTAAAAACCGATGTTTTCTTCTGGGGCAACAACTTTTTTATTACCTGGCCCAGGGCACCGCTTTGCCGTACCCCTTCGCTCACCAGAAACAACATTGCCACCGTAATCATCCCCTTATTGCTAAAACCCTCCAGCATCTCCCGGGGCGATAATATACCGGCGCACAAAAACAACACCACTACAGTAAGCAACACCATACCCGGCCGCATTTTATCCCATATCAGGGCAGCCACCATGCCGGTCAACGCCAGCAACACAAACAATATCTGAAAATTCATTGGTTCATTAGGTTAGAAAATCCCTTATACCGGTTTCACAACAAACCAGGGATTCAGCAAATTCTCTTTATTATAACGCATAGGAGTCTTCCCGTCCGTCTGGTACATCTCACAACCGGCTGCACGGGCTATCGCATGTCCGGCAGCCGTATCCCACTCCATAGTAGGAGCAAAACGCGGATAAATATCGGCCGAACCTTCTGCCACCAGGCAAATCTTCAAACTGCTGCCGCTACTGATCATCGTAACAGGCTGTCCCTGTTTACGCAGGTTTTCTATCATCGCACGGGTCTCATCATTCATATGCGAACGCGATGCCACCACAACAACCCCCTGGTGTCCGCTGCTAACCGGTAACCGCATAGCCTTCGCACAAATCTCATCAATCGAAGGCTGCATACTGTAATCTACTTCCGCCAGTTTATACGCCCCTTTATTCTCCTCCGCAAAATAAAGCTCCTTTCGTACCGGCACATAAATCACACTCAACACAGGCACCCCGTTAGTAACCAAAGCTATATTCACGGTAAACTCCCCGTTCTTCTTAATAAACTCTTTCGTCCCGTCAAGCGGGTCTACAATCCACAGCGTTTTCCATCTCTTCCATTCTTTAAAAGGCACCTCTTTCCCTTCTTCACTCAGGATAGGGAAAGCCGTAACAGACAGGGCTGTAGTGATTAACTGGTTAGCTGCTTTATCAGCCTTCGTCAGCGGAGAATCATCCGCTTTGGACTCTATCTCAAAATCCGCATCCGGATCATTATATATATCCATGATTCGTTTACCCGCATCCAAAGCGGTTCTTATCGCCAGATAAAGTTGATTGGAAAAATTAAACATAGGCAACCTGAATTTAATTGAACCAACAAACTTACTAAATAAATGAAAAGCGAAAAATGAAAAATGAAAAATTAATTTAATCTGCGGGTATTTTTCATTTTTCACTATTCATTTTTCATTCCGGTAAACATCTTCAACAAAACAGCTGTTTTATTAATAAGCAATACAAAGTTTATCAGCTATGCAGTGGAAAGGTAGAAGAGGCAGCGCGAATGTAGAAGACCGCCGCGGACAGGGTGGTACGTTTTCCGGACGTACAGGATGTGGATTAGGAGGTGGCATCGGTACAATCGTCATTGCGATCATATACATAGCCTTAGGAGGCAACCCTTTACAACTCATCGGATTACTCGGTGGCGACCCGTCCACGCGGGGATACAGCCAATCCACACCGTACGTACCCAATGCACAGGAAGACCAGTGGGCACAATTCGTATCCGTTGTACTGGCCGACACCGAAGATGTATGGGCCGAAGTATTTGCCGAACAGGGTCGCACCTACCGCAAACCCACACTTGTACTTTTCAGCGGATATACCACTTCGGCATGCGGCACAGCACAAAGTGCAACCGGCCCGTTCTATTGTTCGGAAGACGAAAAAATATATGTAGACCTCTCCTTTTTCCGGCAAATGGAAACCCAATTCCATGCCGGAGGCGATTTTGCCTATGCCTATGTCATCGCCCACGAAGTAGGCCACCATGTACAAAAACTATTCGGTACCCTCAACCAGGTACATACCCTCATGGCACAAAGCAATGCTCGGTCTGCCAACGCACTCTCCGTCGCACTCGAACTACAGGCCGACTTCTATGCAGGTGTATGGGCCAACCGCACCGAAAAAATGTTCCAAAGCCTCGACGAGGGCGACATCGACGAAGCCCTGAACGCAGCTTCCGCTATCGGCGACGACCGGCTGCAGGAACAGGCACAGGGCTACACCGTTCCCGACTCATTCACCCACGGAACCTCCCAACAGCGGCACGATTGGTTTTACAAAGGATACCGCACCGGCGATGTCAGCCAGGGCAACACATTTGGGGATTTATACAATTAAAGAGCTATTTTTATCGTAAATACAGATTTATACTATATCTTTGCACCGAAATTATTTTACTAATCCTTTAATTCATTTAACCTATGATTTTCTCAATTATTTATTTAGCAATCGTTGTTGTTACAATTGCCGGAGGCTGGAAAATGTTCGAAAAAGCAGGGAAACCAGGTTGGGCGTTTCTTGTACCAATCTATAACGTTATCGTTATGCTCGAGATCATTAACAAACCTATTAAATGGCTTCTTTTCCTGATTATCCCAATCCTGAACATCGTGTATGGTATAAAATTATACATCGAACTGGCAAAAGCATTCGGAAAAGGAATAGGTTTTGGTGTCGGTATGATTTTCTTACCATTCGATTCGTGCCTATGATCGGATTCGGTGATGCTGAATACCAACAACTGGCACCGGAAAATGCTCCGATATTCTAAACAGCCTACATTATCCGGAAGGACATAAAAAAGGCCGGTTCTCAAAACAGAACCGGCCTTTTTTATTACTCTTTTGCTAACTTTTTGCTGGCGCAGATTTAAATCTGTGCCTAAACTACTTCTGTTCGGTGTAGCGTCCTCACTACGTCGTTTTAAAACGAAACAAAGAAAACACACTATCTTAAGTTGCTCAATCCAATGGCTGCCTTAACAACAAATATTCCAACGACGTATCCTGGTAAGGTTGCCCGTACTCGTTCAGGCTACGCAATCCTCCGGCAACCACACGGAAATACTGTTTCTCACCTTCCGTTGCCGGGTCCAGTATCAACCGTTCTTCATCCCGTACATACGTACCTTCCTGATAAAGATTCTCCCCCACCCGGTTCGTATACTCCATATACTCCTTATACGTACCGTCCGGAAACAATTCCAGTCTTATCTTAACGCCCATCTCCTCTTCGGCAGGCACCGGCATAATCCCTTCGTAAACCTCCTTTGCCTGAAACGAATCCACCTCGGCGACCATCTCCGGCGCTTCCAGCCCGGCTGTCTCCGTACTCTTCCGATGGTTACAGGCCACCAGGCCACACACCAAAGCCACACAGCCCAAAACAAACCCTATACAATTTCTTCTCATCATACTAAAACACTAAACAGATAAAACATTCTTTGCCATACAACAAACCTATCCCGTCCGGTGTTCAAAACATTATTTTTTACACTTATAAAAGTCACAGATCACAACCCCGAAGCATAGCCGCATAGCGGCGTACTGTTCATAACCCTGTGCGGATGGAATCATTAAACTACAAAGTGTAGGTTGTATCACTTCTCCCCACGTTCGCAAACTTTCTTCAGGCACAGATTTAAATCTGCGCCAGCGATGGGATGGCCAGCGGTACGCAGCAGTACCAACGGTAAGCCAACAGACATCTCCATCCCCCCTTTAGGGGGTTAGGGGGTCGTTAGGGGTCGTTAGGAGGTAGTTTTCCCTTTCCGGTACTCCTTCGGCGGGGAGCCATACTGTTTGGCAAACTCGCGGTAGAAATAGGATTTGTTGGTAAAACCGGATTTGTACATGATCTCGGATACCGATAGCCGGGTAGTTACCAACTGCCGGGCAACATATTCGAGCCGGATAGAACGTACATACTCACTCGGTGTTTTACCGGTAATGTCTTTCAGTTTCCGGTACAGGGTAGCTTTGCTGATGCCCAGGGCTTCGGCTATTGAATTGGGATTAAGAGACTCGTCCTCCATATTCCGTTCAATAAAGAGAATCACCTCCTGCCGGAACCATTCATCATCCTGATGGATAGAAAGGCCGTCTTTTACTACTATAGAAGAACGGCTGGAATTAAAATACTCTTTCAGCATAGTATGCCGGTTCACCAGGTTCTCTACTGTAACCAATACATGCCGCGGGTGGAACGGCTTCGTAATATACAGATCGGCCCCATGCTGATAGGCACTGATATGATCGTCTACCGAAGTCCTGGCAGAGATATTAATCACAGGAATATGAGACGTACGGGGGTCTGACTTTAAGGTATCAATCAATCCGGTACCATCCAGATGAGGCATCAGGATATCACTGATAATAATATCCGGCATATTCTGTTCAATCTGTTCCAGCGCCTCTATGCCATCGCCGGCTTCGGTAATACGGTACCACGGACTTAATATATCCCGGAGCAATTCGCGGATGTTGCGTTCATCCTCGACAATCAGGATAGAAATATCCCGCTGTACCGGAGTTTCGCCCGCCAGCGAAGCCGGTAACGCCTCCACTGCTTCTTCCTGCGGCTCCTCCGTTGTACCTCGCTGCATCGGGGGAATAGTGACCTTAAACTCCACATATTCGCCCTGACGGCTGTTTACTTCAATATTCCCACCCAGTAATTCGGCAAGGCTTTTAGCAAGCCCCAGCCCTATACCCGTACTACGGCTACCCGCCAGCCGCGAAGAATCAAAAATACGGAACCGGTTAAAAATCTCCGACATCTGCCTTTCGGTAAGCCCTTTACCGGAGTTCCGGATGGTGAGGTAAAACCTGTCGTCCGCCTGCCATACCCGTACATGAATATACCCATTATCCGGCGTATATTTAAACGCATTCGATATCAGGTTAAAAACAATTTTTTCCAACGAATTCCGGTCGGTCAGTAAAGAAGATATATTCTCTTTTTCAATAATAAACTTAATCTTATTTTCACGGGCAATATCCGAATAGTTATCCACAATATAATCCATCAGTAGCTTAATATCAATACTTTCCGGATGCAGGGGGGGTATGTCCGGACTCTACCTTGCGGAATTCCATCAGTTCATTGATCAGCTTCTGCATACGGTCGGAATTATTCTTAATGATGCGGATGTAGTTGCGGGTATAGTTATCCAGGTCAGCCTTTTCAAGTAAATGTTGCGCCGGGCCATAGATGAGCGTGAGCGGAGTAAAAAACTCATGCGCCACATTCGTAAAGAAATTGAGTTTGGACTCATGCATTTTCTGTTGGTTTTGCTTCTCTATATGTTCGAGCAATAACTGTCTGTTCAGCCGGATACGGTTACGGATCACCAGATAAACGGTATAGGCCAGGGCAGCAAACAGAATGAAATAGATAACAAAGGCTATTGTACTAAGCCACCAGGGATGCGCCACTACGATAAGCAGCGAGTAAATGCCGGAACCCCACACCCTGTCGCCGTTGGTAGCCCTTACCTGCAACGTATATTTTCCGGGCGGTAGCCTGGTAAATACAACATGCGGGTTATTACCGTTGCGTATCCATTCATCGGAAAAGTTAAGCAGGCGGTAATCATACTCACAATTCTCATTATTAATAAAATCCTGCGCAATAAACGTAAATGTTACATATGTCTCATCGTAGGCCAGCTTTAAAACACCGTCGCGGATACGGGTGGCCGTATGCTGGGGGGTATTATAAATACGTAAATGTTCAAGCCGCACATCCGGGTCGAAGGTGCGCAGGTAAATTTGTCCGGGATGAAAAAAACTGAACCCGCTTACCCCTCCGAAATAAAAAGTATCATCCTCGTCGCTGAAATAGGCACCGTCCGAAAATTCATCATTCTGCAGGCCATCTTTAGCAGAGTAATTCACCACCTGCTGCCCCGGTCCGATATGGGCAAGCCCCTGGTTGGTACTTACCCAAACATCGCCGCCGGAAACAGACAGGATACCATGTATAGTTGTATTGGGCAACCCCTGCTCTCCGGTATACTCCGTAAGCCTGTAACCCTCCCCTTCCTGTACCAGCAGATTGAGCCCGTAACTGGTACCGATCCACAGCCCGGCCTCATCCATCGTAAGCGACAACACATCGTTGCTGGTCAGGGATAACGAAGGGTCAATCTCCTCCAGGCTTTCAATCCGGTTGGTCCGTTTATCCAGCCGGCTGATACTTCCGCCACGGGTACCCAGCCACAATTCATCCTCCGTAAAGCCAGGCACAATAGAATATATCACATTATTATTCAGCGTCTGCACATCACCAAACGAAGCAAACTGTTCCACCTCCTGCACTTCATAGGTAGCTCCTCTTTTTTGCAAAGCTACTTTAACCAGTCCGAAACCGGAAGTTCCCAGCAACAACAAGCTATCTTTATTAGTAAAACAGATACTATATACAGCTTTAAAGTACGGACTTTGCTCCGGGAAAGAGAGCGTAACCGGACGGCTGCTGTTTTTATACAAGATATTCAACCCGGCAGCCTCCGTACCAATAAAAATATCACCGGCCTGGTTGCTGCGGATAGCATATACGGAATTAGATAACAGTCCGTCGTGCACAGTATAGGTACGCACCGTTTGCCGGACCTCTTTATCAAACACCCGTATGCCCTCCCCCTTCGTACCCACCAGCAATTGTTGCCCTTCGCCGGGGCAAAAAGCCCTGACCGGATGATTGGTTGTAACCGTATGGAAGGGTGAATTATGCTCATACACCTTCAGTAGCCCCTGTCCGTCGGTACCTATCCAGAGAATATCCTGACTACCCCGGTAAAGAGAGAAAATAGAAATATAAGCCGGAATACCATCAACCGGTAGAAACTCCCGGCTATGCATATCGTACACCACGCAACCCCCATCGTAATAACTGATCAGCAAACGGTCCCCATGATACAAAATACAGGATACTGAGCGTGCCGGGTCTATATTAATCCCGGTAGGATACAGGTTTTTATCGTCCAGCAACTTCAGGTAATTCCCATAATCAAGAATCACCATCCCATTAGAAAAGAAAATACTGTTCACAGAGTTATCCGGTTCTATCAGATGCGGATTCACAAAAGAAAGCCGGTTGGTTTGCGGTTCATACGCAATCCGGTACTGTTCAAGCCGTCCGCTTTCGTACAATAGCCATACCTGGTCGGTACTGTCTACAACAAAATCCCTTACTTCTCCTTCCGGCAGGAATACCGCAAGAGATTGAAACAGGTGTGTTTCGTCATTAAAAAAGAAAAACCCCTGTTGCTTCACATAGCAGACAATCTGCCCCTGGCGGGTAAGCCCTATTATATACGAACGTTCTTCTTTAGGGACCTCCTGTTCCGTACCCGGAAAATAATTCGTAAACTGTTGCCGGGACTCATCCCAGAGATTCACCCCATAATCAGTAGATATCCAGATCCGCCCGGGCGATTGTTTAAAAATCTGGCGGATCACATTATTACTAATAAAAGAAGTACCGTTCCGGTTATAACGATGTACCTGGAAATCGCGTCCGTTATACACATTCAGGCCATCCCACGTACCCACCCAAAGAGTATGATCCGAATCCTCGAAAATACAATTAATGGAGTTGTTAGATAATCCGTCCGCATTGGTAAGCTGTTTTACTACATTCTGTGAAAAGCCTCCAACAGGCATAACCAGAGAACAAAGGATACTATAAAATAGAGTTTTCATCGTCTTCATATCACAAATATACTACCATAAAGATACGAAAAATGTTTGTTAATATGTTGTAAAGCATCCGTATACCTTTTTGAGAATATAGTATACTTTTGCGGCACTGTGGAAGAATAGTTGTAAATTTTTTTGTTGGCTTTTTTGCTGGCGCAGATTTACATCTGTGCCTCTTTAGAATCGGTCAGAGTAGCATCCTCGCCAATGTCGAGGGCTTAAGCGTTTTTGTTTCTTTTTTTTTGGACGGAGGGGATTTGCAATCCCCGACAAATAGGTCTTAGGATTTATAATCCTTATTATTAACACATATGATGTATAAATGGGATTGCAAATCCCGGTGATCCAAACTCTTTGAATCGTTCGGCATAGTGTCCTCGCTATGTCGCTAAAATAAGTGAAGCTCCTGCTTCACATGAGGCTGGAGCCTCACTTTTTTAAACGACGTAGCGAAGACGCTACGCCGAACGAGGGGATATGTACACCTTTCAACCCTAAACATGTTATAAAACACCACTATACTCAATTGAGAATATAGTATACTCTTTCCGCTTGCCATACACATAGATTTGTGTTAAGAAAGCCACACAGGCTAATTAATTTAAATCATGAAGAATATGGATATAGCAAAACGATTTCAACAAAACCCCTTGTTAAAACCTTCGGACCTCAAACCCGGTATACAAGGTATGGAAATAACCTGCCTGTTGAATCCCGGGGTGTTTCGTTACCAGGGTAAAACGTGGTTATTGCTGCGCGTAGCCGAACGTCCCGCACAGCAGGAAGGAGTAATCAGTTTCCCCGTATACGATCCGGACGGACACATTAAAGTACTCTCTTTCGACAAAAACGATCCGCAACTCGATGCTTCGGACCCGCGTGTGATTGGATACAAAGGGAAAAACTACCTCACCACTATGTCGTACCTGCGGTTGGTATCGAGCGAAGACGGTATACATTTTAAAGAAGAAAGCGAATTTCCTCCTATCTTTGGAGAGGGAGAACTGGAATCATTCGGAATTGAAGATTGCCGCGTAGCGACAACCGCCGACGGGTATTTTCTCACCTTCACCGAAGTATCGCCCGTAGGGGTAGGGGTAGGATTGATGCACACCACCGACTGGAAAAACTTCACCCGCCACGGCATGATCTTCCCCCCCCCGCACAATAAAGATTGCGCGCTGTTCGAAGAAAAAATAAACGGCCGCTACTATGCCCTGCACCGCCCAAGCAGTCCGGAACTGGGAGGCAACTACATCTGGCTGGCACAATCGCCCGACCGCCTGCATTGGGGTAAACACACCTGCATCGCCACTACCCGCGAAGGATCATGGGATTGCGCCCGCGTAGGAGCCGGAGCCGCTCCTATCCGTACCGATGCCGGCTGGCTGGAGATATACCACGGGGCCGACTACAACCACCGCTATTGCCTTGGGGCTCTCCTGCTCGATCTCAACGATCCCTCCCGGGTGCTGGCACGCAGCGTGGAACCCATCATGGAACCCATTGCCCCGTACGAGCAGACCGGATTCTTTGGCAACGTGGTATTTACCAACGGCCACCTGGTGGAAGGCGATACCATTAAGATGTATTACGGAGCAAGCGACGAAGTAATCTGCGGAGCCGAATTTTCCATTGCGGAAATACTGGAAAGTCTAAAATAACAGGATTAAAACTCTGAAATGAACAAACTAAAAAAAAGAATATCTGTTCTTTAAGCAGCAGGAGCCCAATATGAAAACACTGCTACTCACCAACATGCTGTATGCGTTGGTACTACCGGTAGTAGAAATCTTTGTAGGGGATTATGTGATGCGCAACACAAGCGACCCGGTCTCGGTGGCCTTTTACCAGCTTTTCATGTACATTGGCATCGCAGCCACTTCGTTCCTGAACGGATACCTGTTGCGGCATATCAATGTAAAATACCTCTATGCAGGGGGCATCCTGGTAAGTGGTATATCCATGTTTGCCATGATGTCGGTCCAATCCCTCGGATTCACCGAACTCGGCATTGCCGGCTTTGCTATGGGAGCCGCCTCGGGTTTCTTCTGGACCAACCGTTACCTGCTTACGCTCAACAATACCACCGACAGCAACCGCAATTACTTCTTCGGGCTGGAGTCGTTCTTCTTCTCCATTGCATCCATTACCGTACCATTGATAATCGGTGCATTCCTCGGAACGGTAGACGGCAGCCGGATATTTGGTATTACGATCCACATCAACCTGGCGTACCAGTTGGTGACTGTAGCAGTCATGATCCTTACCATTTTTGCCTGTATCGTATTGTGGAAAGGCAACTTCAGCAATCCGGTACAAAAAGATTTCCTTTATTTCCGGTTTACGGTACTTTGGCGTAAGATGCTGGTATTATCCGGATTAAAAGGCATGGTACAGGGATTCCTGGTAACAGCACCGGCCATCCTGGTACTCAAACTGGTGGGCGACGAAGGTACACTGGGACTCATACAGGGAATAAGCGGAGCACTCACGGCCATACTGGTGTACGTATTGGGGCGGATAGCCAAACCGGAAGACAGATTGAAAATATTTGTATCCGGACTCATCATTTTCTGCCTCGGAACTGTTTTTAATGGTATCCTGTTCTCTGCAACAGGCGTAATCGTCTTCGTGCTTTGCAAAGTAATATTCCAGCCCCTGTTCGACCTGGCTTACTTTCCTATCATGATGCAAACCATTGACGCAGTGGCAAAAATAGAAAAACGAAACGAATATACGTATATCCTTAGTCACGAGTTCAGCCTCTTTCTGGGACGTGCCTTCGGACTCCTCCTGCTTATAGCACTTGCCTATGGGGTTTCCGAAGATTTTGCACTGAAATATGCACTGATTATGGTAGGTACACTGCAACTGGCAGCCTATCCGTTAGCAAAAAAACATTATTAAACAAACCTCTTCTATAAACAAACATGAATAGATCGGAAATAATCACAGGTGTACTGGCGTTGTGTATGCTGGCAGCCTGTCATGAAAAAGACAAATCGCTGGGCGAACCGGTGCGGCAAACCGCAATCCCCCGGGTAGAAACCATGCCGGATATGCCCTCTGCCTATGAAATGCTCGATTGGAAAGCAAAAGCTATTGCTTTCGATAACTTCGTGTTCGACTGGAACAACCAAAGTGCCGTAGGCCCGATGATCTGGCTGGACGATAACCGACGCAACATCGATCAGACAACTTTCGGATTGTACACCGCTGTCATGGATATCCGCCAGGGCAAAGATGCCAACAACGGCGAGTTCCACGAAAGCCTCAATTCGCTCGCGGCACTATTGGGTGCCGGACTGGTAGGGATTGATAAGACCAACCAGGACGGGTATAATTACGTAAAAATGGTGCAAAACTACTTCAATACCGCAAATGGGTGGAACATTGTAATGAACAATACCACTCCTTCCGTAGGTATGTTAGGCGGTGGTTATGCCCGCGACTGGTGGTACGACGTGTTCCCCAATGCCCTCTATTATGCTGTGTGCGATGTATTCCCCGGTGTAGACGGAGCCGAAGAGATACAACGTACCGTAGCGGAACAGTTTGTAAAAGCCGATTCGATACTGAACGGCAACTACAACTATTCCTTCTTCGATTATGCACAGATGGAGGGAAAAGTAAACAACCTTCCCCTGCAACAGGATGCAGCCGGCGGACACGCGTATGTGCTGCTATCGGCCTACAAAAAGTTTGGCGATCCGCGTTACCTCAAACATGCGAAAAGCGCGACGGAAGCCCTCCTTTCGCAAACCGAAAGCCGTTTCTATGAAATACTGTTACCATTAGGTGTGTACGCGGCGGCTTACCTGAATGCAACCGAAAACACAGACTACGATGTACTGAAACTGCTCAACTGGACATTCGACGGCTGCCAGGCACGCGACGGCCGTTACGGCTGGGGCATCATCACCGGGCAGTGGGGCGATTACGAAGTGAACGGCCTGCAGGGTAGCATCTACGACGGGGGCGGCTTCGCTTTCCTTATGAACAGCATCAAACCGGCCTGGCCCTTTGTATCCATGGTCAAATACGAACCGCGGTTTGCACAAACCATCGGCAAATGGATGCTCAACAATGCCAGTGCCTGCCGCCTGTTCTACCCCATGAATATCGACGACGAACATCAGTGGGCACCGGAACTGAAACAGATCACCACCAACAACATCTCCTACGAAGGCCTGCGCCGCACGGACAACTATAATAAGAAATCCCTCGAAGGCGTCACCCCGGTTGCGCTGGGCGACGGTCCGCTGTGGATAGAAGGCAACCCGGTAGAAAGCATGTTCAGTGTATACAGTTCCTCGCCGGTAGGTATTCTCGGAGCAATCGTTAACGAAACAAATGTAGAAGGCATCCTACAACTGGATTGCAACGCCACCGATTTCTACTCCGGACGTCCCTACCCGGTATACCTCTATTACAACCCGTATACTGAAAGCAAAACAGTAGAGTACACGACCAACCATGCTGTGGACCTGTTCGATATTGTGAGCAAACAATACGTAGCCCGCAACATCGCCTCCCGGGGAGCATTCAGTATACCGGCACACGAAGCCTCTGTAATCGTTGCCCTTCCCGCCGGAACACGTCTTACTACAGACGGACAACGCATCACAGCCGCTAATAAACATATAATTACATATAAATAAGTTCAACCATTTTAATTTAATAGACTTATGTTAAAACGAATCGTTTTATTTTGTCTTTTGCTCACATGTAGCGCTGCACTATTTGCGCAGCAAAGTAAAAGCGTAACAGGTACGGTGCTCGATGCAGCCACCGGTGAGCCCCTGATTGGAGTTACTGTAATCGAACCGGGCACCACAAACGGTACGGTTACTGATCTGGACGGCCGGTTTGCACTCGATGTAAACGGAAACAGCCTCTCCTTCTCGTACGTAGGCTACACTACGCAGGTAGTCAATGTAGCACAATCCACAGTCCTCAACATTCGCCTCTCTTCCGACATTGAGCTCGATGAAGTCGTAGTTGTAGGATATGGGGTACAGCGTAAAAGCGACCTCACAGGAGCCATCTCCTCCATATCGGGCAAAGAACTGCAAAACCAGGCGGCTGCCAACGTATCCAACCTATTGGCAGGGAAAGCGGCCGGTGTATTCGTATCCTCCAGTTCAGGCCAGCCGGGTTCCTCGGCAGTAGTCCGTATCCGTGGTTTGGGTACCGTAAACGACAACAACCCGCTCTATGTAGTAGACGGACAGTTTATGGACGACATCAACAGTGTGAACCCGGCCGATATCGACCGGATCGAAATTCTGAAAGATGCCTCCGCACTGGCCATCTACGGTTCGCGCGGTGCCAACGGGGTAATCATCGTAACAACTAAAAAAGGAGTAAGCGGCCAAACCTCCATTAACCTGGATATCAGCCTCGGGATTAAGAATGCCTACAAATCATTCGACATGATGAACAGCGACCAGTATTACAACTACATCATGGCTTCGCGGGTAAACGATAGTAACTGGGATAATACAGGTGCAACGGGTATGGCTTATAACTTTACCCAACTCTACAAAAGAGGATACAACACCAACTGGTGGAAAGAAGCCACCCAAACCGGATTCACTCAAAACTATAATTTGAGTATACAGAAAGGGTCCGACACATCCCGCACAGTAATGAGTTTAGGCTACCTGGGCGAAGAAGGTACTATCATTACTACTAATTTCAACAGGGTATCACTCCGTCTGGGACAGGAATACGATCTGGGCGACAGAATCACAGTCGGTGCCAATGTAAATCTGGCACAAATGAGACAACGTACAGACCAGGCACTAGGAACATTCAGTAACATCCTGAAAGCCGAACCGTTCACACCGGTAATCAATCCACTGGTAGATCCCAATTCGGAAAACTACGAGTATAATAAATACGCGCCCACTGAATGGACTTTCGAAAAGAATCCCGTTGCCGAACTGGAACTGCCCAACCGGTACAACGATAAACTGAATGTATTCGGGAACCTCTTTGCCGATGTAAGGCTATTCAAAGGGTTAACCTACCGGTTTCAGTATAGCTTTGAAAAAAACAGCGATAAATACCATAACTTCATGCCCTACTACGTAAATACCTTTACAGACTATGTCATGACGGATAAAGAAGGGAAAATATCCAATAACCGCCCCAGTCTGGAGGAATCGGAAACAAAGGTATTCAACCAGTTGATCGAAAACAGATTAAATTACAACAATAAATTCGGCGACCACCTATTCGATGTAATGGGTGCTATTACCTACGAAAAGAACGATAACCAGTCATTCGGAGGATATGGCGCAGGGGCTATCGGGAACGACGATATATACGAAGTACTCGACGCGCATCCCGAAAGCATGCGTACCTTTGGAGCACGCGCCAGCACATCTATGCTATCGTACCTGGCCCGTTTGAACTATTCGTATGATAACCGGTATTTAGTAACGGCAAGTTTCAGGGCCGACGGTTCTTCGGCATTCGCGAAAAATAACAGATGGGGCTACTTCCCTTCGGTTTCATTGGGATGGCGTATTACAAACGAACAATTCTTCAAAAACCTGAATACCGAAAACTGGCTCGATGATATGAAAATAAGAGTAGGTTGGGGACGCAACGGGAATGCCCGGGTAGACCAGAATGCAGCCCTTACACTGGTGGGTTCCGATATAGACGATCAATGGAGTTTCGACGGGAATACCTTCAATCAGGGATATTACCTGAAATATACCGGAAACAAAGATGTAAAATGGGAAATCAGCGAACAGGTAAACGTCGGTCTGGATGCCACCCTGTTTAGTCTGTCAAACAATACCCTCACCATGTCTATGGACTACTACGTGAAAACAACCCGTGATATTCTTTTGCCTTTCCAATTGCCTTCATTCGGAGGATTTACGAACGATCCTTACATCAATGCAGGTAAAATAGAAAACAAAGGGTTCGATTTCACAGCCAATTACACACATGCAAAACACCAGGACTTTTCGTTCAATGTAGGAATCAACCTTTCTACCTATAAAACGAAAATCAAAAGTTTAAGTGTAGGTGAATATGGACTCGACTACCTTTCAGGCGATAATGGCAGATCCTATCTGAACGGGCCGTTCAACCAGTTCTATGGCTATAAAATGATTGGTATCTTCCAGAACCAAGCGGAAATAGACAACTATGTAGATGCTCACGGGAATAAAATACAGCCACAGGCCGAACCCGGAGATTTCAAATTTGCCAACCTGAACAACGACGATCCGTTGAACGACGACGACCGCACCATCATCGGCGATCCGAACCCGGATCTCATCTACGGGCTGAACTTAGGATTTGTATATAAAAATTTCGACCTCTCCATGTTCTTCCAGGGAACCATCGGGAACGACATATGGAACGTAGCCAAAGGCGACCTGGCAGTACCGACCTATCAGAATGCACTGGCCGAAGCGTATACCAACGCCTGGACCCGCGAAGGAGATCACACAAAATATCCCCGTATTACGTCAACCGATCCGAACTCCAACTTCAGAGGTTCCTCTTTCTATATTGAAAACGGTTCGTACCTGCGTTTACAGAACATACAATTAGGATATAACATCCCTGCCGCGTTATTAAACAGAACAAAGGCCATTTCTTCACTCCGTTTATTTGTATCCGCACAGAACCTGTTTACAATAACCGGTTACACAGGTCTTGATCCGGAAGTAGGAGTAGACGAGCCCCTTAAGATGGGTGTGGGCACCGTACGTTATCCAACACCCCGTACCTTCCTGTTCGGTGTAAATCTTCAGTTTTAAATTTAATAAATCAATCTCATGAAAAAATATATATTTCTAATTTGTGCGGTTTTCCTGATCCATGGATGTTCGCTGGACGAACCTCATTACGGAGAAACAACAACAGATGATTTCTATACCAAAGAAAGCGGTATACGCGATGCACTGACGGTGGCTTACCTGCAGTTGCGCGAAACCTGGAACGAATATGCATTAAATCATTACCTGATAGGCGACTGCACAACAGATGACGCCCTTAAAGGAGGTTCCGGCGACGGCGACCGGGGCGAAGTACATGAGTTGGCCATCTTCAATGTTCAATCTACCAACGGCGAAGTAGAGCGCCTCTGGGAAATAGCATACCGGGTAGTGAACCGCAGCAACGATGTCATCTATTATGCCCCGGATTCCGAAGGCGATCCGGATATGCTGAAACGCTATGCAAACGAAGCCAAAGTACTAAGAGCCTTTGGTTACTATGTATTGGTAACATCGTTTGGCGATGTGCCGCTGATGACAAAACCGCTCAATCCCACCGAAATCATGCAAATGAAAAGAGCCCCCAAAGAAGAGGTATACGCCCTCATGGAATCGGATCTCAAAGAAGCCGCGGCTGCGTTGCCTTCGAAAAAAGAATATGCCACAGCCGATCAATACCGGGTAACCCGGGGGCTGGCTAAAACACTGCTGGCTAAAATGTACATGTTCAGGGAAATGTACACCGAAGCGGAAGCCATCCTGAAAGAGATCGTGGAAACAGACCAGGATTATTCCCTCCTGCCGGACTACGGTATGAACTGGCGGAGAGAATACATGAATAGTTCAGAGTCCGTATTCGAATTGCCCGGTGCCATGTACGACGAAACAATCAGTACAGGAACCAATGTACCCCACTTCTTTACCACCAGATTCGGAGACGGATACAGCGGATACGGCTTCCATATTCCCACACAGGATTTGTACGACGCTTATCCAAAGGATGACCCCCGGATCACCTACGTATTTACCCAAACCGGCGATAGATACATAGGAGATGAAGAGCCTCAAAACAACGAAGATTCCGAATCAGGCTTTCACGACTATAAAATGACCGTACCCCGGATTGAAAAAGAAGGTTACGACGTATGGATGATCCCATACAACATCCGTCTGATCCGTTACTCGGACGTATTACTACTATATGCGGAAGCACTGAACGAAAACGGAAAAGGCGGCCAGGCACTTACTTATATCAACATGGTACGCGACAGAGCCCGCAATACCAACCCGGTAGATCCCCGCAGAGACCTGCAAAAAGAGATACCGCCTACTACTGCCAATAGTCTGCCCCCTGTTACAACGACCGACAAAGACCAGTTGCGCCAGGCCATCTGGCAGGAACGCCGGCTGGAACTCGCCATGGAAGGCTGGCGGCGCGACGACCTGATCCGTCAGAAACGTTTCGGCCAGGTAATGAGAGCCTACGCAGCCAAATACAAACCGGCAGGTTACGAAGGCCTCTTCAAAGGAGAAAACTTCAACGACAGCAAAGATTACCTGCTGCCAATTCCACAAGGAGAACTGGACAAAAGCCAGGGCAACCTGACCCAGAATCCGATGTATTAGGTCTAATAATCCCCCTAACCAACCCCCTAACCCCCTAAAGGGGGGATTGGAAAAGAGGGTTACGAACCTAAGGTAAAAAGAATAAACGTTCCCCGACTTGATCGCAGGGCTGTTAAATTCTCCTGTATGATTTGTACGAAGTCCTTATGGACGGAGGGGATTTGTAATCCCCGACAAATGAACCACGGATTTGTAATCCGTTAAAAAGCATAGCTTTTTTAGGGGGCACAGCCCCCGGAAATCACAACGTCGGGATTGCAAATCCCTCCGGTCCAAGAAATTCCCCTGTTCGGCGTAGCGTCTTCGCTACGTCGTTATAAAAAATGAGGCTCCAGCCTCACGTGAAGCAAGAGCTTCACCCATTTCAACGACATAGCGAAGACGCTACGCCGAACGAAAATACAAAAACAAACCCTCGCTGGCGCAGATTTAAATCTGTGCCTAAACAAACAGACAGTAAAGAAAAACAAATCACTTAATAACCTATAAAATAAATAAACATGTTAAAAACAACATTCCAAAAAAATAAGAACATTCCTCTCCACCCCCCCCCCTTTAGGGGGCTGGGGGCTTCTCCTGCTCACATTCCCGGCCATAGCCCAACAAACAAACATCCCACGCATAGATCAAATGCCCAACCTGCCACCGGGCTATGAACTCATGGACTGGAAGCAGGTAGCCACAGATTACGACAACCTGGTATTCGATACAAACAAAACGGGACAATACATGCCCTTCACCACCATCAGCAACCAGCCGGGAGTAAACTACCCGGAAATAAACAACATCCGCATGCAGACATTCGTTGGCCAGAAGTGTACTGAACGGGCCGAAGGCATCAACATCCTGCCGGCAGTCATAGGCGCCACACTGGTAGGGGTAGACAAAACAAACCATCTGGGCACCAACTGGGTGGTTAAGCTCAAAGACTTCTACAACAAAAAGAACGGACAGGACATCTACCTCAATGGATACAGCGACACAACCGGCAAAGACTGGTGGTACGACGTAATGCCCAACATATACTTCTACCAGCTATACACCCTCTATCCGGATGCCGATCCCGACTTCCGCCGGCAGGTAGTTTCGATTGCCGATATCCACCTCGACGAGCTGTTCAAACTGGGAGCCAAAACCGATCCGTGGACACCTCCCTACATGAATCACCGGGCGTTTAACCTCGCCACCGGACAACCATATTCCGAAAGTGTACCCGAACCCGAAACGGCCGGATCCATCGCCTGGATACTCTACCAGGCCTATCTCCACACATCCGACGTACGGTACAAACAGGGGGGCACAACTGGCGCTCGACTTCCTGCAAACATGGACGAAAAATCCCTCTTACGAACTACAGTTACCCTACGGAATCGTAACCGCAGCCCGCATGAATGCCACCGAAGGCACAAACTACGACCTCGATAAATTCCTCAACTGGACCTTCTCGTCCGGACACGGCACCCTGCGCGATTGGGGTACCATAGCAGGAAACTGGAACGGCTACGAAATGTCGGGTTTAATTGGCGAAGCCAACGACGACGGCAACGACTACGCCTTCGTCATGAACGGCTTCCAGCATGCGGCCGCCCTGGCACCCGTTGCCAAATACCAACCGGCCTACGCCCGCGCCATAGGCAAATGGCTCCTCAACCTGGCCAGTGCCAGCCGCTACTTCTACCCCGGCCAGCTGCCGCCTCAACACCAGGAACCCACTGCACTCGCATGGGCCCAACAAAACAACATCTATTGCATCCCCTACGAAGCCATGAAAGAAAACTGGGAAGGCACATCCCCCCTGGCCATGGGCGACGCCCTCCGCTCCCGCTGGGCAGCCACAGACCTATCCCTATACAGCGGCTCAAGCGTAGGATACTTAGCCTCATTAATCGCACCTACAAACATAAAAGGCATCCTACAGATAGACCTCAATGTAACAGATTTCATGGGCAACAACACCCACTCCCACTATCTGTATTACAACCCCTACACAGAAGCAAAAACAGTACAGGTAAACCTGCCGGCAGGCAATCACCAACTGACCGATATAATCACCGGAACAGTCATAAAAGAAACCGCCTCCAGCACCACAAACATACCCATCCCCGCGGATGACGTAGTGTTATTGCAGATAAGACGCACCACCCCCTAACCCCCTAACCCCCTAAAGGGGGGGATTTAGGACAGAGAAACGTCTTATATTAGCTCATACTGGCCTAATGCTGGCTAATGCTGGCGCAGATTTAAATCTGTGCCTTTGAACAGAGAGAATTTTGGACGTAGGGGATTTGTAATCCCCGACAAATAGAACCACGGATTTATAATCCGTTAAAAAACTATACCTATAAATTGTAAAGAATTACCCCGCGGTTAGTCACATTTAAGTCCTGCGGGCCTCTGTTCGGCGTAGCGTCTTCGCTACGTCGTTATAAAAAGTGAGGCTCCAGCCTCACGTGAAGCAAGAGCTTCACCTATTTCAGCGACATAGCGAGGACGCTATGCCGAACGAAAATACGAAAACAAAAACTCTTAAGCTACCCCACCGCTGGCGCAGATTTAAATCTGTGCCTAAACTATGGACCGGAGGGGATAACAAACAAGTAGGAGGATCTCTGATCCGAAAAACAAATAAATACCGGTTAAACCGGAACTTAGATATATTAAAACAGGTTACACCAAACAACAGGAATAAATAAAAAATCCCATGAAAAAAATATACCTATTCTTATTTTTATGCGTAGCCTCCTACATGGTAAACGCTCAGATATCCCTTCCCCCAATCATCGGGGATCACATGGTATTACAGCAACAAAGCAAAGTAAAACTATGGGGCAGGTCCGGTAACGGCAAAAAAGTACAGGTCACCACCGGTTGGGACAACAAAACATACCGCACCCAATCCGGCCCCCGGGGTAACTGGGAAGTCGAAGTAACAACCCCGGTTGCCGGAGGCACCTACTCCATTACCATAACAGACGGAACACCCCTTACCCTACACAACATACTCATTGGCGATGTATGGTACTGCTCCGGACAATCCAACATGGAGATGCCACTGAAAGGCATGACAGCCAGCCAACCCGTCACAGGCGCTAATGAAGCCATAGCCACAGCCGTTAAAAACAAAAAAATGAGACTCTTCACCGTGCGGTTCGGACCGGAAGGCGAAGGGCCGGACAAACCCTATACCGGGAAATGGGAAATAGTAGATGCCGCCACAGCCGCCGGATTCAGTGCGATCGGATACTTCTTCGGACAATACCTGACAGACGTATTAGACATCCCCGTCGGCATGATCTGCTCTGCCAAAGGCGGAACCCGGATAGAACAATGGTCGGCCCAAACCGATCTCGACACCTTTGCATCCCACGAACTCAACAGTACAACAGCCGGTAACTCCGGACTCTACCGGCAACTGGTAAAACCTCTTTCCAACTATAACATCAAAGGAATCCTCTGGTACCAGGGAGAATCCAACTGGCAGTCCAACCCCTCTACCTACGGAGCCATTTTTGAAAAAATGATAACCCGCTGGCGCACCGACTGGAACAACCAGGAACTACCCTTCTACTTTGCCGAAGTAGCCCCCATGAAACAATTAGCCTCCGTACAATTGCGTGAAGAACAATACAGGATAGCCCGCACAGTACCCCATGTAGCCATGGCATCCACCATTGACGTAGGAGAACCCGAATGCATTCACCCGGCCCAAAAAGAAATCGTAGCCCGCAGATTAGCCTGGATAGCCCTTGCCAAAACCTACGGACAAACCGGCATACGGGCCGATAATCCCTCCTTCCGTTCCTGCTACAGAACAGCAGACGGCAAAATACACATCGAATTCAACCACGCCGAATACGGATTCACCCCCCCCCGGAACAACATCGAAGGATTCGAAATAGCAGGCCCCGACAGCCTCTTCGTACCGGTTACAGCCCATGCCGTCTATATCAGGGAAACCGGCACCAACGTTATAGAAATAGAAAACACCGGCATAGCCAATCCCCGTTATGTAAGATACGGCTATTATCCCTGGGTAAAAGGATCGCTATACAACACCTTCGATCTGCCGGTACTCTCCTTTAGCGCGGAAATACCCGGCCCCACCGTATTCCACACGGGCGACCGCTGGTGTGCCATTGGCAACAGCATCACCCACCAGGGCAAATACCTGGAAACAATCTACCTCTACTACCTCACCCGATACCCGTATGAAACCTTCGATCTGTTTAACTGCGGAGCCGGAGGCGACACAGCCACCGGTGTCCTCATCCGGCGCATAGAGGGCGACATCCTGGTCCATAACCCCACCATCGCCACCATCATGTTAGGCATAAACGACATCTGGTGGGAAAACAGCGGACTCTACCCACCGGAATATTATTCCCACAACCTCGAAGCCATCATCGACCAATTAGAGGCAGCCAACTGCCGGGTCATACTACTCACCCCCTCCCCTTACGATTACACCGTAAAAAGCGACGAACCGGTAGACCCCAAACGGCTGGGCCTCGAACGGCTGGCCGGCGAAGTAAAAGAAATAGCACAAAAACGAAACCTGCCCGTGGTAGACTTCTACAACCCACTACTCCGCCTCACCCTCGAACAACAGCAAACAGACCCAACCTTCACCTTATTGGTAAAAGACAGGGTACACACCAAACCCATAGCCGATTTCCTGATGGGCTACACCTTTATCCAACAAACCACCCCTTCTTCGGAGGTTTCGCACCTGGCAATCGATGCAGCCACCCAAACCATAACCAGGCAAACCAACTGCTCCGTAAACGAACTGGCCGGCAACCAGGAAACCCTCCGTTTTACAATAGTAGCCAACGCCCTGCCCTTCCCACTATCCGCCATCCCACCCGGAGCAGACGGATTTACCGGCTTCAACAACGAACGAAACCGCGAAATCCTCCAAATCAACGGCCTTGCCCCCGGACAATACACCCTCTACATAGACGATACAGCTATAGGAAACTACACAGCCACAGAGTTTTCAAACGGCATAAACTTAGCTTTACAAAGCAACACCCCACAGGCCAGACAGGCAGAAACCCTTGCCACCACCATCGCGGAATACACCACCGCGGTAGCCAACACCCGCTACATCGCCATGATCGAATACGGCGAACTAAACAAACGGTACCTGTCTCTTATACACGTATCTGAGCCCACGAGACGTAGGGGA
>JAJQAZ010000064.1 GCA_021203545.1 Tannerellaceae bacterium
ATATTTAGAGGAAATAGTTTAACCCTTTCCGTTATTTCCATAACTTCATATATGTTATTTCATAATATGTATACCTCATCGGGGAATATGTTAGATATGTTCTATATTATAGCATGCGTAACATTATTTTTTTCTTTCAATGGGATAAAGGGAAACACCTAAAAATCATTTCTTTATCTATTATCGTCATTTGTACTGTAGAAGCTTTATATGGAATAGGACAATTTTTCATCTTTTCCGTTATGATTCTGCTATAAAAGGTAGTTTTGATAATCCGGCTGGATTTGCGGCTTTATTATCAGTTGGTCTTCCTTTTTGTTTTTCTTTTTCTGTTAGATATAAGACAGTTTTCTGGGTTGCTCTTAGTCTCATTTTGTTTGCCATAACCTTTTCTGGTTCAAGAGCAGGAATAATAAGTGTTTTATTTCTGACACTATATTATATTTTTATCAGGTTTAAAACAATTATTCTTTCAAAACGAAAAATCTTCATAACTATTTCTTTTATAACCTTGTCCTCTGTTAGCCTATGTCTTTTCTTTATAAAACAAGATTCCGCAACCGGACGAATTCTTATATGGCAGAATAGTTATCGGATGATTATTGAAAACCCACTTTGGGGTAGTGGAAAAAATAGTTTTAAGGCAAATTACATGTTGTATCAAGCGCAATATTTTAGTGAAAATCCTGAAAGTCGATATATACTTCTGGCAGATAATGTTGCCCGACCTTTTAATGAATATTTATCATTTACTATCGAATTTGGTTTGGTGGGTCTTTTACTTCTAATGGGAACTGTTTTAATTCTATTCAGATTTGTTCCGCGACATTATTCTCCTTATTATGGAGTCGTGATAGTGATTTTAATATTTAGTTGCTTCTCTTATCCTTTATACTATCCGCTTGTACTATTAATTGGAATTTATTCATTATCCTGTATCTCCAATTCTATACCTCCTATCATTCATCTGTTTCGTGGATATTTATTTAGAATCTGTTTGAGCCTGTTATTACTAAGTGGAATTTATTTTAATGTATCCTCTATCTGGTTTGAATTACAATGGAAAGAACTGATCCATATATTTTCATTAGGAAATGGAACAGAGATTATAAAGGATTACAAAAAATTATATGATAAGTGGAATGGGAATCCCTATTTTCTTTACAATTACGGAGTTTTATTAAATAACTTACAAATGTTTGATGATAGTAATGTTATTCTTCATGAATGCGAAAAATACTTTAATGATTACGATGTTCAACTTTTGTTGGCTACTAATTATTACCGGATGCAAAAATATGAAGATTCAAAAAAGCATTATTTCATGGCTTCGAATATATGCCCAAATCGTTTTATCCCGCTTTTTCAACTAATGAAAATTTATGAACTGCAACATGAGACTGATAAATTAAAAAAAAGTGGCTAAACAGATTATAGATAAACCAATAAAAATACAATCTATACAAGTTAATCATATAAGGAAAGAGGCTATAAAAAACTTAAATTAAAAACAACAATCAAAGAGTGCATAATCATTTAACAATGATTTGTTTATATCAAAAATAATAAGAATGAAAATCTACGCATTTGTTATCTTTCTGTTTTTACTGAGCGGATGCTCTTCAAAGAGTACACTGGAACAAAAATTAGAAAAAATAAAAAAACAGAGATCTGATTTCCGCGAGGTACTTCATTATTATAAAGGAGATTCTCTTAAATTAAAGGCCGCTCATTTTTTAATGGATCATATGGTTTACCAGCCCCCTTATAAGATTCAATCTACCTGGCTGATTATTATCAATATTATGAAATTTTCTCTTTAGGAAAACAGAGCGCACAGGCAATTACTGATTCTTTATCCCGAAGAAAAGTATTTTCAAATCTACAACAATATCAACTGACCCATGATATACAACAGGTTACAGCACATCAAATAATCTCTAATATTGAGTGGGCTTTTAAAGTTTATAAAGAACAGCCGTGGAATGAATATTTGCCTTTTGATGATTTTTGTGAGTCTATACTGCCTTATCGTATTGGTAATGAGTCGCTGGATGTTTCCTGGAGAGAGAAACTATATAATAGGTATAATCCCTTATTGGATAGTATAAGAAATAAACCGGAAAGTAAAGATCCGGTTTATGTAGCGAAATTTTTATTAAATGAGATTTATAAAGAGAAAATATATTTTACTAATAGTTTACCTGCCGGACCAAACCTGGGAGCAAGAGTAGCAGATTTACGTAGTGGTACATGTCGCGAATTCACAGATATGGTTACTTATATAATGAGGGCAGTAGGTATACCATGTGGAACAGACTTTATGATAATGAGAGGCGATAATAATGCGGCTCATTTCTGGAACTATTTTTTCGATAAAGAGGGAAATACATGGTTTTGCGAACCACCTGTACGTACTCTCCGGGAACCACTTTCCTTATGGTCTCCTAAAGGGAAAGTTTATAGACAAACATTTCAGGTAAATAGAGATATACAAAAGGAGTTTCGTAAAAGAAAACAAAAAGCACATCCTACTTTTCATAATGCATTGTTTAAAGATGTAACTAAAATCTATTCAAATGACGCTTTTGAAATACTGCCGGTTCCTTTGGAGTATGTGTATGAAGAGTATCGCGACCTGGAAAACCGGATGGTATATTTATGTTCATCCAACAGGAAAGAATGGATACCTATTGAAGTTGGTTTTTTAGATAATGACAACCTTGTTTTTAGGGATGTGGAAGGAGATGTTGTATTCCGGTTAGGAATATATAAAGAAAACAGATTGGAGTTAATTTCTGGTCCTTTCTTATTTGAAAGATCCAGCGGAAATCTCCGGTTATTTCCACAGAAAAATCAGTTGATTGATGCTACTTTTTATTATAAATATCATTTATATGATGAAACATTTATTTTTAGAACACCAGATGGTGTCTTTGAAGGTAGTAATGATCCTCATTTTTTTACAGAAGGATACCCTGTATATGATCGGAAAGATTCCATTACGGTTATTTACTTCGGTTTACCCACGTACAAATAAAATATACAGATATGTACGTTATTATGGTCCGGAAGGTGGACATTGTAATATGGCAGAAGTTGCTTTCTTTGAAAATCAAATAGATTCAATTCCACTAAAAGGGAAAATAATAGGTACTCCGGGATGCTGGGAACAGGACGGCTCGCGCGAATATACTAATCTTTTTGACGGCGATCCTTATACTTCTTTTAATTATATTCATCCTTACGGTGGTTGGGCCGGATTGGATCTGGACAAACCAATGAAGATTGAAAAAATTATCTATACTCCCAGAAATAGAGATAACTTCATACGTAAAGGGGATTTCTATGAATGTTTTTATTGGAAAGATAAGGGATGGAAATCTTTAGGAATGCAGAAGGCTGATTCCGATTCATTAAATTACAAGATACCGGAAGGTTCTTTATTATACCTAAAAAATCACACAAGAGGTATAAATGAAAGGATATTTGAATATAAAAACGATAATAATCAAAAATTCTGGTGAATTCTTCTGCTCAGCAATCATAAAGCAACAAGGTGTCGTTTTTGCTCAATCAAGGTATAAAATTTAGTCAGAACAAATTTTATACCCAATGTAGCCATATTTAGGGCATGGTTTGATGCCGGATAACTCATCTTTGTGCAGAGTGAATAGAGTTAGTTTATCACTATTTTTTATTAAACCATATAATGAATGGATATGAAGAAACACAGAATTTTCACATGGCTTACACTCCTTCTGTTTATAGGTGTAGTAAGCGGGTACGCCCAGCATGGCATTATTACGGGTAAAGTATTTGATACCACCCGGGAAGCACTGATTGGAGTGACGATCCAGTTAAAAGGTACTATGAAAGGAACAATTACCGATTTTGACGGTAACTTTTCCATCGAAGCTTCACAGGGAGAAATATTGGTTATTTCTTACATTGGCTACAAGACACAGGAAATTGTTGTGTCTAACAATTCAAACCTGACTATTATGCTACAGGACGATGCGGAACTGCTTGAAGAGGTAGTAGTAATCGGATACGGTTCTGTACGTAAAAAAGACCTGACAGGAGCTGTATCTCAGATTCGACCCGATGCTTTGGCAAATGAAGCTCCTAAAACAGTTGCGGATGTATTGCGTGGAACAGCCGGTTTGAATGTGGGTTTTGACAGATCAGCCAAAGGAGGAGGTACTATGAGTATCCGCGGATAACGTTCTGTTTATGTTACCGACAAGGACAATCCACAGAACGATACGCACAACACTCCGCTTATTATTCTGGATGGAATGATGTTTTACGGGGAATTATCTGAAATCAATCCCAACGACATTGCCCAGATTGACGTATTGAAAGATGCCTCCTCCGCAGCCGTGTATGGGGCAAAAGCGGCTAACGGTGTTATCATTGTAACAACTAAGAGAGGAAAATCGGAAAAGCCGGTGATCAACTTTAGTGCGAATATGGGATGGGCCACCCTGGGAAACAACAAAAGGGTGTACGATCCGGAGGGTTACCTGAACTATCGTACGGATTTTTACACAACCGATACATATGGTGTAAATCCGTCTACCGGAAACTATGAGGCTTATCAGACCGGGAACGTTCCGGTAGGATATTATCACCGTCCAACAGCCGACAACCTGAATAAATACGGACTTTCTATGGATACGTGGAGAAACCAGACTAATCAGGAGGCTACGATGAGCAATGATGAAGTATGGGCACGGCGTATCGGGTTACAGGCCAGCGAAGTATCGCTTGCTAATTTTCTCGCCGGACAAACGTTTGACTGATACGACCACTCTTTCCGGACAGGATTTAACCAGGATTACAATGTAAGTGTCAGTGGAATGTCCGAACGGACAAACTACTACTTCTCTTTAGGATACCTCTCTAATGAAAGTATGGTACGCGGAAATGATTATACCAGTATACGTTCTAACCTGAAATTAGATACTCAAATTACGGACTGGTTTAGCGTGGGTGCTAATGTGAACTTCCAGAACCGTACGGATGGCGACATCGCTGTTGACTGGTACAACCAGATTACCGCCAATAGTCCTTTCGCTACTCCCTATGACGAAAATGGAGCGCTTGTGGCGCACCCACAGGGAGAAAACGCATTCTGGAAAGGGTATAACTACGATTTCGACCGTCAATACCTCGAACTCGAAAAAGGATTTACAATCTTTAATACCATCCTGACAGCTAAGCTAACCCTGCCTTTCGGTATTACATATTCATTTAATGCCGCGCCCCGGTTCCAGTTCTTCTACGACAGATACTTCCGTTCGTCAGAACACCCCGACTGGCAGGCAGAAACAGATACACGTGTAAACCGCGAACAGACCCGGCGGTTTGACTGGTCGTTAAACAACCAGATCAACTGGGACTATACATTTAATAAGAAACATCATGTAATGGTAACGCTGGTACAGGAAGCCGAAGAACGCCAGTCATGGTTAGACAGAATAGAGGCTAAAAACATCCTGCCGTCGGAAGCATTGGGGCTGCATGCAACCGGAAATGCGGATAAGAGCCTTAGTTCATTCTGGTCTACCGATACACGCGAAACAGCAACCGGCTACCTGGCGCGGGGTTTCTATTCGTACGACGATAAATACATGGGAACTTTCTCTTTCCGCCGCGACGGGTACTCTGCTTTTGGCACTTCCAATCCCTATGCCAACTTCCTGTCCGGCGCATTGGCATGGACATTCACCAACGAAGATTTCTGGCAATGGAACAATATATTGAATTCCGGTAAGCTACGTGTCTCTTTCGGTCAGAATGGTAACCGGAGCCTGGCCAATCCTTACATCGCCCTGGCCAATCTGGCATTAGGCGGCTATATGCAGGGATACATAAATTCTGTAAACGGTTCAGTGTACGATATGCGCTACCTTTTTGTAGACCGTTTGCAAAACACCGGCCTGCAATGGGAGAAAACCACTTCATGGAATGTAGGGTTGGATCTCAGCTTCCTGTTGGAACGTATCAACACCACTCTGGAATATTACGTGATGCCTACTACCGATATGATAATGAATCGTACGCTGCCCGATTTTACCGGATTCAACAGCATTACGACCAACCTGGGACGCGTGGAAAACCGGGGAGTTGAACTTTCATTCAATACACGCAATATGGAAACAGAAAACTTCCAGTGGAATACCTCTGTTGCTTTTTCGTACAATAAGAACGAAATTAAGAAACTACTTGGCGAATATGAAACCATTGTGGATGCAGCTGGCAATCTCACCACCAAAGAAAAAGACATTACAGGAGAAGGGTGGTTTATCGGACAGCCCATCAGTGTGATATGGGATTATGAGGTAACAGGTGTCTGGCAGAAAGACGAAGTAGAAGAGGCCGCCAGATACGGACAAAAACCCGGTGATCCGAAAGTGGCAAACCATTATACGGACGACGATGTTGTAAATGCCGACGGAACCATTACTCCCGTTTATAACAACAACGATAAAAAGTTCCTCGGGCAAACAGCACCACCTTTTCACTGGTCAATACGAAATAACTTCACCATATATAAAAACTGGACCTTCTCGTTTAATCTTTACTCTTATATGGGACATAAAAGTTTAAACGACAGATACCTGAATAACGACAACAACTACTCGCAGATTTCCAATGTACAGAATCTGTATACCAAAGAGTATTGGACGGTAGATAACCCCACCAACAAATACGGACGAATCTCCGCACAGGGACCGTCGGGACTTTCCGCACCTCAAAAGCTGATCAACCGCTCGTTTATCCGCTTGGAAAACATCTCGTTAGGCTACAACATTCCGCAAAACCTGCTATCGAAGGTTCAGATTCAGCATGCGAAAGTATTCGCTACTGTACGCAATGTGTGTACCTGGAGCAAAGAGTGGGAATATGGTGACCCCGAAACGGGCGACATCGCTCCGAGAACCTATACTGTTGGTATTAATTTAACATTTTAAAAAGAAAGAAAGAAAGAAATATGAAACATACGATAAGTAAATTCAAAATATGGATAGGAGCCGCATGTATATCATCCGTTCTCTTTACAGGGTGTTCTGACGATTTTCTGAAACCCGATCCCCTCTCCCTATATGAACCGGTAGCAACATTCAGTACCCGCCAGGGATTAGACGCAGCATTGGCTTCGGCCGATAAAGCACTGCGGGCGTACTGGACAAATGTAGACCCGATTGACCTGATGCTGCCCTGATGAGTGAGTATCTGTTTTCCGATTTAAGTGTAGCCGGTAAGACAGACGATGCGGAAGCCTTCTGCGACATCAACGAACGTTTCACTCCAACTAACGGCTGGTATAACTTCGACCAAAACCGGTTAGTTATTTTCTGGGGCGAAACTTATAAAGGGATCAAATATGCCAACTCCGTTATCAGCTTTATCGACAAAGTGGAAGGGCTTGACGAATCTCTCCGCAACGAGTACCTGGGCCGTGCTTACTTCCACCGGGCCTACCGGTACCTGAATCTCTGCTTCCAGTTCAGGGATGTACCTTTTGTCTCCAAAATTATCGAATCACCCAAAGTAAACTATAAAAGTACCAAACGCGAAGCCATCATCCGGAAATTAGTAGAAGATATGGAGTTTGCCGTACAACATGTACCTGAACAGAAAGAGATGACCTATATCGGTATGATCAATAAAGGTGCCTGCCGCCAGTTATTGATTAAATGTTACCTTGCCAACGGAGATTTCCAAAAAGCCAAAGATCAGGCCGACATCCTGATCGACCAATCCGGATATGCACTGATGACGGGTACATTTGGTAACTTCTCCAACCCGAATCCAAAAACCTGGAACATTACCAACAATGTAATCTGGAACCTGCATCAGGGAGGCAACAAAACTATCGCAGAAAATACAGAGGCCATCCTTGTATTGCCCAACCGGTACGGCAGCGACTCCGGTCTTCGTGTTCGTACCATGCGTAATATGGGGCCCCGGTGGAATGCCGATGAAATTCAAACCCCAACGGGTAATTTAAGAGCTGTGGAAAACTACGCCCGGAATAGTGCCGCTTATAATGATGAATTAGACTTCAATCGTGCCTTCGGCCGTGGGCAGGCAGTAACACGTCCTACCTGGTTTGCCGAACACTCTCTGTGGTACCTGAATGGAGTAAACGACGAAGGAGACCTGCGCCACAGCCATACGGTTGGTAACTGGGCCCGTATGGAAGACTTTAAATATAACCAGCCGGCAGCAACTGAATACTATGGGCAAAACATCCGCAAAAGTTGGGTCAATCCGTCAACCGGCCAGACAGAAATACTTTGCTCGGATACCATCCGTAGCTGGTTCAACTGGCCCCACTATAAGGTATGGTCCGAATCGCCGGAAGACGATACCCCATCAGCAAACCAATACAACGGAGGAGGCTATGACGACTTCTATTGTTATCGCCTGGTAGAAACCTACCTGCTCCGTGCCGAAGCCAAATATTATCTGGTCGATCCCACTGCCGTAGACGATGTAAACGCTGTACGGCGCCGTGCCGGATGCCAACAATTATACACAACTGTAGATATTGACGACATTGCGGACGAACGTGCCCGTGAACTTTATATGGAAGAATGGCGCTTTACGGAGTTAAGCCGTATTTCTTACTGCCTGGCCCTTAGTGGTAAACCGGATAACGAAGGAAAAACATACGATAAAGACCGTCTACACGAAGATAGCTTCTGGTTCCACCGCATCACCCAATATAACAACTATTACAACAAAGATATCGGAGCCAACATCCGGGGGCGTAAGTATACAATAGGCAGACACAATATTAACTGGCCCATACCCTACGCAGGAGCTGCCGAAGCCAACGTACTGGGCGACATCGGCCAGAACCCCGGCTACGACGGCTACGACCCCGGCGTACAAAAATGGGAAACCTGGCAGGAAGCAGTAGCTGACGAAGAGTAAGCCATTTTTATTTTATCGCTGCCTACCGCTGGCACCGCTGGCGCAGATTTCAATCTGTGCCCTCCTTTGGACGGAGGGGATTTGCAATCCCCGACAAACGAGTCTGAGGATTTGCAATCCTTTTTTGATAGTACTTAGAATGCATGAATGGGATTGCAAATCCCTGGACTCAACACACCGGGATTACAAATCCCGGTGATCCAAAAGCCTGCGACATAGCGAGGACACTATGCCGAACGAAAAACGATAACAATAACACTCAGTACAATCCACGAATAATAAATTAAAAATAAGTATGAAAAATAATAGAAGTCTCCTTATGCTACTCTCTTTGGTTTGTAGCATCCTTTGGGCACAGGAAACAAAAGAAAGGGTCCCATTCAATGCCATTGCAGAAAAAACAGAAAAATTGATGCTATCCGGTAACAGTCCTGACGACAACGTACTTTGGGACTTCTATTGTACAGCAGGAAGAAACAGTGGAAAAAACACCCACATACGCGTACCTTCCAACTGGGAAACGGAAGGTTTCGGCGGATACAACTACGGGCATGATAAAAACAAACACAATGAAAAAGGCATTTACCGCACCACCTTCGCCATTCCGGAAGAGTGGCAGGGCAAACGCATCTTCATTGTTTTTGAAGGTTCCATGACCGATACCAACGTAAAAGTAAACGGCAAACAGGCAGGCGATATTCATCAGGGAGCCTTCTACCGTTTTAAACGGGAAATTACCGGTCTGGTAACAGACAAAGCAGAGAACCAACTCGAAGTAGAAGTCAGTAAAATGTCGGCTAATGAAAGCGTAAACAGTGCCGAGCGCAATGCCGACTTCTGGGTATTCGGCGGTATCTTCCGCCCGGTATACCTCGAAGCCGTACCCGGAACATTCATCGAATATTCCGCCATAGATGCCCGGCACGACGGAACAATGCATATCGAATTATTTATGGACAAACCCGTTACCAATGCAAAAGTAAAGGTAGAAGTATTTGAAACAAAAACAAGTAATAAAGTGGCAGACTTCCAATCCGGGCTATATTCAGAAACGCACAATCTTACCGTTTCATCGACCGTACCCGGAATAAAACCCTGGAGTGCCGAAACTCCCAACCTTTACAATGCAGTAATAACAGTAACCGGTGGAGGAATCCCAATGCATACCATCACCGAACGCTTCGGATTCCGTACTATAGAAGTACGCGAAAGAGACGGGGTATACATCAACGAGAAGAAAATCATGTTCAAAGGTGTCAACCGCCACTGCTTCTGGCCCACAACCGGACGCGTGATGAGCCCGGAACAAAGTTTACAGGATATCATGCTTATCAAAGAAATGAATATGAATGCCGTACATATGTCGCACTACCCACCGGACAAACACTTCCTCGAATATTGCGACTCTATAGGGCTATATGTAATAAATGAACTCTGCTCGTGGCAAAGGCCCCCCCTACGACACACAGACCGGAACGATCCTGGTTGGCGAAATGCTAAAAAGAGATATCAATCACCCCAGCATCATATTCTGGGCAAACGGAAATGAAGGCGGATTTAATTACGATCTCGATCCGTTATTCCCACAACTGGACATTCAGAAACGCCCGGTTATCCATCCGTTCGGATTTTATGGCGGTATCAATACCGTTCACTACATCACTTACAACTCAGGCATCAAACACATGTTTAACGGACGGGATATATTTATGCCAACCGAACTCATTCATGGATTGTACGACAGTGGACACGGTGCCGGGCTGGACGACTTCTGGAACCTGATGCGCTCAAATCCCCTGTCTGCCGGCATGTTCCTGTGGGACTTTGCAGACCAGGGAGTGGTACGTACAGATAAAGACGGGATTCTTGATACAGACAAAGACCATGGAGCAGACGGTATCGTAGGACCTTACCGGGAAAAAGAGGGCAGTTTCTATACGATCAAAGAAATCTGGTCGCCCATATTCCTTGAAAAGAAATATATTACTCCACAGTGGGACGGTACATTCCATATCGAAAACCGGTACAACTTTACCAATACAAACCAGTGCAGCTTTACCTGGAAAATAACCCGTTTTAAATCTCTGAATGGAGAGAAAGAGGAAATAAAAGGAGATATGGAAGCACCGGACATCAAACCGGGTGGCAAAGGAACCCTTCGACTGTCACTACCTGCCGGTTGGAGAGAATTCGACGTATTATACCTGACAGCCTGCGATCCCAACGGATACGAACTTTTCACCTGGAGCCATGAACTAAACAGTCCGGCATTCTTTGCGGACAGAATCATTCGTCAAAATCCCGGTAAAAAAGAGGTAACGATAAAAGAAAGCGCATCTTATTATACATTATCTGCTGCTGGTATTACTGCAAAAATCAATAAAACAACCGGCATGCTGGAAGAAATAACAAATAGCAAAGGCATCATACCTCTGGCCAATGGCCCGGTATTTATTACAGACCAGGATATAGAGTGCAAAAAGATATCGATCTCCACAGCCGAAGAAGGAGAACCCACTGTCACAGCAATCTACAACTACCGGAAAGGAAGACGCGAAGCTTACCGCTTTACCTGGACCATGCGGACAAACGGTATCCTACAACTGGATTACGACTACCGTCCGCTGGATCCTATTGAAATGGCAGGCATCACCTTCGATTTTCCTGAAAAAACATAGAAGGTGCCTGGCTGTTTGCCAACGGTCCATACCGGGTATACAACAACCGCTTAAAAGGGGGTACACTCAATGTTTGGGAAAAAGAATACAACGATGCCATTACCGGCGAAGTTTGGGAATACCCCGAATTCAAAGGTTATTACTCTCTTTTCTATGGCATGAAACTGTTGTGTCCTACCACATTCGAAGTATACAGTGCATCCGAAGACCTCTTCCTGCACCTCTTCACTCCAACCATACAACAACAGTACGATCCGGAAAAAAACTATACGTTCCCCAACTACCCGGACGGTAACATCTCATTTATGGATGCGATCTCCGCGGTAGGGACCAAATTCGAAGAAGCAGAAAACTACGGCCCTCAATCCCAACGTCATCGCTTCAAAGAATTCAGTGCATCTCCCAACCTAAAAAACAGACTGTATTTCAAATTTGAATAGGATGATTTCGCTGGCGCAGATTTTAATCTGTGCCTATCCCAACAAACCATAAGACAAAACCGGCAAAAAGAAATGAGAACCTTTATCTCTAATTGAATGTTTAGTATTTTTTGTTGTATGAATGCATCCCTTCCGGGATGCATTCATTTTTATTAAACCTGTTTATACACATTTTTCCCAGGCCATAGGCCCGAGGGAAAGAATATAAACAAATGTTTGCAACCCATATAGGTACACCCGCGGTTACTCACATTCAAGTCCTCCGGACTTACGGTCAGCATCTTTTTTGATAAGATAATCGATTAAAAGTATTGTCCAGACAGCCAATACAAATATAAGCCCCATACGGGGGCCTAATAAAGGATTACCTAATTTGAAAAAGACGAAGATCAATGAAGCGTTTATTAAGCCATGCATAATAGTGGGAACCAGCAAAGAGTGTGTACGATGCAAAGCCTGTGAAAAATAGAAAGACAACGAGATACAGGCAATCACCATCATAAGAATTCCTAATAAATTGTATTCGCCGTAATTGAATCCGATCAAAATGAGTGGCGTATGCCAAACACCCCAAACCGTGCCAATAAAAACATATTTTTCCCGTTTAGGAAGATGTATATTGTTTTCCATAAATCCCCGCCAGCCTGCTTCTTCACCTAATGCAAAAGGTATATTTACAAAACCGGCCAACATGCCGGTAAGCAACATGACAGGTAAACCTACCAGAAAACGGTTGGAACCGGAAAGATAAGATGGTACGACAGGATCGGCAGCTAATTCACTGGCTTTCATTAACTCTATAAATTGATTCATGTCAATTGCTTCGTGTATACCCAGCACTCTTCCGAAAACAGGAAGATTACACATATTTCCTACTATAAATGTGATCATAAAAACCAGTAAAAGCAATAAAATACCGGTATAAAATATATACTTCAGCGTTTGCCCCATGTATTCCTTTTTTATCTTCAGTTGAAAACCAGAAAATATCTTTTTAATTTTCCAATTCTCCACAATACAAACAGATAAAAGCGGAATGAGCATATAGGGTGCTCCTACAAAATAGATTGGATTAAAATAGGGCTGCCCATACCAACAAATGACTCCTGCAAGAATTGCAAAAACCAGTAATAGAATTAAATAATAATATAACTTGTTGTTATTTGGCGTATTCATAACTATATAGTAATTTATTATTTAAACATCAGGTAAATATAAGAATTATATTTCACTATATACTATTTTTTCCTTACACTTTGAAAAAGCTAAACCCCGTGAGAATCGTTTTTTTTCATAACCTACCCGTAACATGGTACGGAATAAAGAATTCCTGAAGGGATTCAGTTTACAATTTGTCAAATAATGAACTCTTACAGTAAGGAAGCATGGATAAATATCCGCGCCAGCGTAAACTAAACCGAACAGGATACTGAATAATTTCCGGATTATTTATCCTCCAAACGAAAAGGTAAGCGGTATGGAGCGGGGAGATTCGATGATCTCTTTTCCTATACGGTAAGAAGGTTTTATCTGTAAAGTAACATTAGAACGGCGGTTGCCTGATCCCATCAGGTTCTTTACCATATTCTGTACTGTACCGGCAGAATTACTTCTTAACAGATTAACCAGTTCAATACTCACTTCCAGCGGTAATTGTTTGGTTTTACCTCCCTGGATAGTCAATGGTTTAGTATAAGTACCACTCGCCAGGTGAATATTATCGACCCGTAGGATATATTCTATCTCGTTTACGATCATCTTTTTTTGATTGGGATTCCTGACATTTATATTTACCGTAAAATCAAAAGGTACCGACGAAGTATTACCTGCAAGGATAGCCGCGACATCCGAAACAACCGCAAAGTTAATCCCTTTGGATAGGTCTTTTCCTGCAAGCGTAGGCTTAGAAAGAGAACGGGCTGCATAGGTACAGGTAACGAGATTGGAGTAGTCTTCCTGTTTAGATGTACCACACCCCTGAAGGATAAAAAATGAGATTAATAGAAAAAGAATAAACGATTTTGCCCGCATTATCTAAATTTGTTAATTACATTGCCCTTACAAATAAGGAACCCAAAAGTACTTAAAACTTTCATTTATACCATCTCATTTAACGAAAAGAAGGTTAGAAGAAGATAAGTACTTCAAAAAATAATTCCTTTTATGTGTGATTTTCCGTAAAGTTCTGCGAATAATAAGATAAACAACAGACACAGAAGTGAAACGAGAACAATTCATATCAGTTATTAAAGCGCACCAAAGCATGATTTACAAAATCTGTTCAACTTATTGTCCGGACAATGAAGACAGAAAAGATCTGCAACAGGAAATTCTTTTACAACTCTGGAACTCCTTCGACAAGTTTGACGGACGCGTTAAAATGTCCACATGGATTTACCGGATTGCTTTAAACACAGCTATCTCTTTTTACAGAAGCGAAAAGAAACATAGCCACAATAAAGTAGCGATTGAAGAATCTCTTTTTTCACTTCCCGATCCCGGTGAAGTTGATTCCCAAACCGATGAGAATATACAGAAGCTCTATCAGATCATTAGTAAACTGAATGAACTGGAAAAAGCACTGATCCTGTTGTATCTTGACAATCTTAGATATAACGAGATAGCTAATATCATGGGTATTACGGAAACAAATGTGGCCACTAAGCTGAACCGGATCAAGCAGAAAATCAAAAAACAATTTGAATAATAAAAAACAAAACAATATGAAACTGGATAATTTAAAAGCAACATGGCAGGAATACAATGAAAAGCTCGATAGAAACCTGCGTCTGAATGAGGAACTGCTCCGCAGAATGAATATGAAACAATCCCACAAAGAGGTAAAGTCGATCTTATCTTTGGAGTACTTAAACATAGGAATAGGTATAGTAGTAATAATACCGCTTGTGATAATGACCTTACGGGTTTATACAGAGATACCATACCTGATAACCGGATTTATTGCATTGGTATCTTTTATTATCACCCTTTATAATAATATACATAAAGTCAAAGCACTCTCCGGGGTCAACTATTACAGCTCTCCGGTTCTGGATGTACAAAAAGCAATTGTTCGTTTTGAGCAAATATATTATAAAGCAAAAAAAACAGAACTTATTCTTATTCCCTTCATACTGATTAGTGTGCTGCCTATTTTCAATAGAGGAATAAATGGTATAGACGAATTTACAAACCCTCGTGAATTTCTGGTAAAGATCCTCATTTGTTTGGTTATTTGTATCCCTTTAAGTTTTTGGACATATAGACATTATTATGAAAAGAGGATCGCCAGAATTCATGAGTTCCTGAATAGCATTGAAGAATTCGAAAAAGAGTAAAACTGTTTTATAGAATTAGCGAATGAGGGTGTGTCAAAAGTCTATATGCTCTTTGACAAAGTTACAGATTGTAAGCCCAAAGGGCTTGAATATAAATAACCGCGGGTGAAACCCGTGGCGGAAAGCAGCCACACTCTATGAACCCCGAAGCGGGTTCAACCCTTTCAGGGTTGTTGTGGAGAAGGTTTCGCCTACCCCGGGTTGCACCCGGGGTTATTGGTATTTTACCCCATACGGGGTAACTACTTGGGACACCTCTATACTTATACCGTTTAAAACAGACCGCTTTTTTATTGTAATATAAATCACTACCTTTGCAACCACTTAAAACGCTAAAATTTACTTTTTCAATGAAGACAGGTAAACTGGCTTCTCTTTTGTTTAAACTTACAGAAGAAAACGCCGAACATCATTTCAGAGAACTGTTTCACCTTCTATACGATCCATTCTTTCGCACAGCCTCCTATTATCTACCGGAGGATGAATGGGTACAGGAAGTTGTTTCGGATGTTTTTCTTATACTCTGGAAAGAAAAAGATAAATTGCATACACTGGATAATTTCGACGGATATTGTTTCATCCTTATTAAAAACGGTTCACTTAATTACCTGGCTAAAATCAAAAACACACTCCCTTTAACAGAAAGCGAACAGCCAATTATACCGGGAAGTATCAGCCCGGAAGAAAATTATTTAGCGGATGAACTTTTACAAACTTATCTCGATAGCGTCGAAAACTTACCACTCCGTTGTAAAGAGATATACAGGTTAGTAAAAGAAGAAGGACTTAGCTATAAGGAAGTTGCGGATCAACTCCGGATCAGCCCCAAAACAGTAGACGCACAAATACAAAAAGCGATGTCAATACTCAAAGAAAAAATAAAAAACTATTTTTCATAACACCGGATAGGGAATCTGATCCTTTATACTGTCTTTATAACAAAAGACACAAATATGAAACATATACAACCGGAAAACGATCCGGATCAAATTATTAATCATTTCTCCGGACGAATACGTTCTACACATTCTGCAGCAGATGCTGAAGCATGTTACCAGATGTTCCGGGAAAAGAGTACCGGAAAGAAAACAAAACGCATCCCCCTTTTCAGATATGGAATTGCCGCGGCAATCGTTCTGCTTCTGATAGTATCAGCCTTTTTTCTGAAAAATGCGGAACAGGCAAAAACAGTTACAGTTACCACAGCCGGTTATACTACAACTGTTACCCTTCCTGACGGTAGCCATATTCAACTGGGACATTACAGCGAAATAGAATATCCCTGCGCATTTGCAAAAGCTACCCGTCCGGTTAAACTAACGGGAAAAGCCTATTTCGATGTAACACACAATCCGGATCAACCTTTTATCGTAACTGCCGGCGAAGTAACGATACAGGTGTTGGGTACACAATTCAACGTAAACGCTTACCCGGAAAATCCCTATATCAAAACAACCCTTCTGGAAGGTTCCGTTAGCATAAATGATAAATCAAATGGTACTCTTCTGTTGCACCCTAACGAGTCTGCCCTCTTTTGGAAAGAATCAAACCGGCTTGTACGGGAACAGGCTACAGACGTACAACAGGATATTGCCTGGCGGGGAAAAAAGCTGATCTTCAATAATACTACCCTGAATAGTATAAGCCGGGAGTTGGCAAACCATTTTAACATTGAAATAGAAATAACCGGTCCGGTACTGGGCAGATATAGATTCACGGCCCGGTTTGAAAACGGAGAGAGTCCGGAAGAGATATTAAATATATTACAGGCTGCCGGAAACTTTACATGGGCCAAACAAGACAATAAATTTATTCTTAAACACAAATAATAAATGTATATGAGACGATTTTACATTCCTTTTTTAATATTCCTCTCTGTTTTTCTATTCAATACGGATAGAATAACCGCCGGGAATCACGTAAATAAGATTACACTTGATTTAAAGTCGGGTACACTGAAAGAATTTATCCGGGAAATAGAACAACAAACCCAACTGATATTTATTTACGGAGAAGACATTGATCCCGCCACTCCCTTAACCTGCGTCACAAACAACAATCTGCTAACAGATGTATTGCATGAAACGCTCTCTCCCTTATCTATCAGCCATCTTATCCGGGATAAGCACATTATTCTTAACCGGCAACCGGTAAAAGCCGGAGAAGAAAAAACATACACGGTCAGCGGATATATCCTGGATGCCGTTTCGCACGAAACACTTATCGGAGCTCATTTGTTTGCTCCCAGCACAAATGAAGGAACTGTTACAAACGAATATGGCTTTTATAGTATTACCCTGCCGGCCGGAAACATTAAACTGAACTGTACCTATATCGGCTTCCAGCCCGGAATACGGGAAATAGAATTAAACCAAAATATTAGTTTAACTATTTATCTCAACCCCAGTAACGAACTGGACGCGGTTGTTGTATACGGCACCAAACCGGAAACGGGAATCAAGGCCACCCAAATGGGAGCTATGGATATCTCATTAACAGCAATCAATAACACTCCTACCCTATTGGGGGAAGCCGATATTATGAAAACAATTCAGATGATGCCCGGTGTACAGGCCGGAACCGAAGGTAGTGCAGGTATACATGTACGCGGAGGTGGCCCCGACGAAAATCTGATCCTTTTGGACGGTGTTCCCCTCTATAATGTAGAGCATCTGTTTGGATTTTTTTCAGTATTCACTCCTGAAGCCATAAAGAAAGTAAGCCTCTTCAAAGGTAGCTTTCCGGCCCGTTTTGGTGTCCGCCTCTCTTCTGTGATAGATATTCGGACAAACGACGGAGATATGCAACGTTTCCACGGTACAGTCGGTATCGGGCTGCTATCCAGCAAACTTCAATTGGAAGGGCCTATTGTTAAAGAAAGAACCTCCTTTCATCTATCCGCACGCCGCTCTTACTGGGATCTGGTAGCCCGCCCGTTTATGCAGGAAGACGATAAGTTCGGTTATTACTTCTATGATGTAAATGCCAAAATAAACCACCGGTTTAACGACCGGAGCCGGATATTCCTTAGCGTTTACAATGGAAAAGACAAACTCTACAGTCGCTATGAAGACGATTACCAGGGATATCTTTCCAAAGATGAGATAAATACCCGGTGGGGTAATTTTATGACTGCCCTGAAATGGAACTACCAACTATCTCCTAAATTATTCAGCAATACAACAGTTGCTTATACAGAATACATGTTCACTGCCGAATCCGATTATAGGGAACGTTCCTTAAAACATCACATCAATACCGAATATTGGTCGCAATATTCATCCGGTATCCAGGACTGGTCTTACCGGTTCGATTTGGATTATCATCCTTCACCACAGCACTATATAAAAACAGGTATCGGGTATCTTTACCACTGTTTCAAACCGGAAGTAGAAACTTCGAGAATCAAAACAGAAGAAGATAATACCACGACAGAACAAGTTCACAACAGTCTTACCAATAACAAAACTTTCGGACACGAGGTATCTCTCTATGCCGAAGATAACTTTGATATTGGAACACAGTTTTCTGTCAATGCCGGACTCCATATTTCACTGTTTAATGTCCCGTCTAAAACCTATGCTTCTTTACAGCCGCGTATCTCCGGCCGGTATCAGCTAACGAACCATACTGCGCTGAAAGCGGCTTATACAAAAATGTCACAATACAGCCACCTATTATCCAACTACTTGATTACTATGCCGACCGACCTGTGGGTACCTACCACTGCGCAGATCAAACCGATGCAGGCACATCAATATTCCATAGGAGCCTATTATACCCGCCTGAAAGGTTGGGAGTTCTCCGCTGAATCGTATTACAAAAGCATGCATAATGTTCTTGAATACAAAGACGGAGCCTCTTTCCTGGGTTCTTCGCATAACTGGGAAGATAAAGTAGAAATGGGAAACGGCAGAGCTATGGGTATTGAGTTTATGGCAGAAAAAACAACCGGCAAAACAACCGGTTGGATAGCTTATACACTTGCCAAAAGCGACCGGAAATTCTCCGAAGAAGGCATCAACAACGGCAAACGATTCCCCTACAAATATGACCGCAGACACCATATCAACCTATCTCTTAACCATAAATTCTCTGATAAAATGGATATAGGTGCCTCGTGGGAGTTCTACACCGGAGGAACTACAACTATTGCGGAACAGGTAACCCTGATTCCCTACCCTGATAAATCCGGAGAGCCATGGTGGACAGGTACTCAACAGGAAGCCGACTACATAGAAAACAGAAATAATTACCGTATGCCGGAAAGCCACCGGTTAAATATAGGTATCAATTTCCATAAAAAGAAAAAATATGGTATCCGTACCTGGAATATCAGTGTTTATAATATATACAACGCTATGAATCCTACATTCCTCTACCGGACTACCGAATATGAAGGTAGTGGAGAAAACTACCAAACAAGAACCGTATTAAAAAAGGTAAGTATATTACCATTCATCCCTTCCGTATCATACACATATAAATTCTAAACAACATGAATAAAATAATGACTATTATCAGTTGCCTCTTTTTATTGGCATCCTGCGAAAACGAAATACCATTCAACATACAGGACAATCCCCCTAAATTAATAGTGAATGCCTTGCTTGACGATGATAAAGAGCTCAATGATATTGTTGTGGCTTTAACCGGACGCGACGAAATAACATCTGTCAATGAGGCTATCGTTCGTATTTACTTGAACTGTACTCTGAAAGATGAAATAAGCACACCTGCCGGACCGGATTCAACCAACTTAAGAGGTACTTACCAGACTGGTCTGAAATTTTCCGCCGGAGATAGAATCAAAATAGAGGTACAAACAAAAAACAATAAGCATCATGCCTGGGCCGAAGTAACAGTTCCGACCCCTATACCGGTAGAGAAAATAGATACGGCTACGATTAAAAAAACAGACTCCTGGAGTTCAAGTACATACTTCCGTGCGCGGACAACATTTACTGATAATGACCCGCAAAAAAACTTTTACAGAATCGTTATGGAATACCAGGCAGAAATAGATGCGGAAAACACTGAAGATGAAACAAGCGGCACAATACAGGCCACCCTTATAAATACACTGGATATCAGGGAAGACTTTGTTCTCACCGAAGGCAGACCCAATATACAGGATGATAACCTGATAGCCATACCGGAAAATAAATTTAGTATATTTGACAACTCTCTATTCAACGGACAGTATACCATGACAACAAGTATGTATATGCCCAATGAATATTCATTTTCCAGTCATGCCTGGTATGCAGGATATAATAAAATTCTCCATGTTCGTCCCTGGGTCAGGATTCGTTTAATAAGTCTTTCAAAAGAACAATTCCTCTACCTGAAAGCACTCAACACATACGAATCTGCCGAATACGACGAATACCTGAGCCACCCTATTAAATTTCCCTCTAACGTAAACGGAGGCACAGGAATAGTAGGGGTCTGTACAAGCACATCCAAAAAAATCAAACTCCCCGATTACACACCGGAAGAGTATAGTTGGTAGTAAGCCGTAAAAAAATTCCTGAAAGGAATACATAAACAGCCCAGGGTCGAGCGAAGCGAACACCCTGGGTTAAAATACTAACCAGACATCAACCCCGAAAGGGTTGCACAGGGATTATTCCTCCTCACAATCATCCGGCCAGAAAAGGTAATTCGTAAAGTACTGCATACATTCCGGCTCAAAACACCCATAAACAACATGAGCTTCTTCATCCGGACTTCCTGTATATACTATTTCATTATTATTTCCGTCCATATAAGAGGGATAAAAAGAAATTACTCCACCTCCATTCATCTGAAAGGAAGATATTTTTCTGTCTTTTATCAGAAAACCGGATAAATTACAATTATGATCCATATTATACATGTAACTTACTTCCGGCATTGTAGATTTTTCACAAAGATTGAAAGCTTTATAAATCCCATGTACATATAACTCTTCATTCCAGCGTTTATAACTATCGTATTGTTCTTTATGATCCGTATCCCATTCGGGATCATCCTGTTTCCAGATTTCCCAGAGTGAGAAATCGAAATTATTCTTCATATAGGATAGAACATTAACTTCGGTTTTTGTTCGTTCATATGTAACGAAAGGGATTTCACTCATCTGGTTTTTAAAACATTAAAACTTGCCAGTTCTTTTTTCCGTATTATAAAACCCTACTCCGGAAGCATGTATAAGATAAGGAAGAGTATCATTATTAATACAAAGAAAACCTTCTATAACGTACTTACAATTATTAGTTTCTACAACATCAATAAATTGCTCTTCAGTAATTTTTCTCCGTTTTTAAAAAAGTCATGAACCTTTTCCTGTGAAACTGTAAACGGGCTGGTATCTCCGGCAAGACTTAAACATTCTACTGTTACAATAAACATAGAGTCTGTTGACTGCGCTGTTGTATCACAACGTATACACAAATTAAATAACAGGAATATAAATATTTTTAGTTTCATAAGCTAAATGTTTTTTATAACCTACTCCTCATTCAAATAAAATTGATTCTTATCATAGGAATAACTAAGCACTCAACGCCCAAACCTCACGCAAAGAAGCATCAACATCTTTAGGTGTATTTTCTTTATAAAGATACACCTTCATGTAAAAAAATCTTCCATTTCCATTTGTTAATATCATTTAATTACTATATTTGCACCCGGAAATATCATTATAAACCCTGAAAACGAAGAGAAAGGGTATAATTATGTTAGAGAAAAAATAAACATACAGAAGCAGGAACTAAGTTGGCTCATCGGGATGAAGAGCCTTTACAACCGTTTTATAAATTACGACTTACCACAAAATAATCACGGCTGCACAAGTAGGTAGAAGTTGATTAGTTCCACCAATTATATTTATTTCATTAAAATGCTACTTTGTTATTTAGCACAGATGGTTCGTTATGGGTATGCGAAATAGTGATCTACTTAACTCCTAATGAGTGAAACGAATGATAACTACTAAGTGAGCAAAGCGAACGACAACTTCTAAGGAACAAAGTGACTAATAACTACTTATCATAATGGGAATACATCCAAAAGAATTGAGTAAACTGGGATATACCAACAACATAGCGCGTAGTCTGGCAATACAGATAATCAACAAACATTGCAAGCATACGCCCAAAAACGAACTATTCAATCTGTTAAGCGATTTACAGGCATATCCCGAAAAATATAAAGAAAGCGAAATATGGGCTAAACTGGCCGGACACTTCTCGCCTACCGTAGAAGAAAAGATCTACACCACCTACGAATTACGGGAAGAACCTTTGTCGTTTAAAACCTACGGGAATAAATTCATTGAAACACCGGCAAAGCAACAAATGGAACTGGCCATGCGCCTGCCCGTAACAGTAGCCGGAGCACTGATGCCCGATGCACACGCAGGTTACGGTCTGCCGATAGGAGGAGTATTGGCTGTAGAAAATGCTGTCATACCCTACGCTGTAGGAGTTGATATCGGCTGCCGGATGAGTCTGACGATCGTAGATGCAAAAGCAGACTTCCTGAAACGATACGCTCACCAAACGAAAGAGGCCTTAAAAGAATACACCCACTTCGGCATGGAAGGAGGCTTAACTTTCGAACAGGAACATGGTGTACTTGACGATAATAGGTTTCAACTCACTCCCCTATTAAAAAGCCTGCACGGGAAAGCGATCCGGCAGTTAGGTAGTTCCGGAGGAGGTAACCATTTCGTAGAGTTTGGCGAGATTGTACTGGCAGAAGGAAACGGGATGAATCTGCCGGCGGGTAATTACACGGCACTCCTGTCCCACTCCGGTTCGCGGGGAATGGGCGCGGCTATCGCAACCCATTACAGCCGGGTGGCACGGGAAGTATGCAGGCTCCCACGTGAAGCCGGACATTTCGCATGGCTCGGCCTTGATACCGGAGCCGGACAGGAATACTGGTTAAGTATGAATCTGGCAGGCGATTACGCACAGGCATGCCACGAACGCATTCACATCAACCTGCTGAAAGCACTCGGATTAAAGCCGTTGGCAAATGTGAACAACCATCACAACTTTGCCTGGCGGGAAGAGATCGTACCCGGGAAATATGCTATCGTACACCGGAAAGGAGCCACCCCGGCCGGCAAAGGAGTGCCCGGATTCATCCCCGGCAGCATGGCTACTCCCGGGTATCTGGTATGTGGTAAAGGTAATCCGGCATCGCTCAATTCCGCTTCGCACGGAGCAGGCCGGGCCATGTCGCGCCAGAAAGCCAAAGAACAGTTCACCCAATCAGCCCTCAAAAAGTTTCTGGTACAAAATAATGTTCAACTGATAGGGGGAAGTGTCGAAGAGATGCCCCTCGCCTATAAAAACATTGACAAAGTAATGCCGGCACAGAACACACTGGTAGAGATACAGGGACAATTCATGCCACGCATCGTACGAATGAATAAAGAATAGAAACAATGAATATAGTAACACCTATCCTCTTCCATGATTTTAAACACCACCTGATGAGTGGAGTTGAATGGATACGTACACAACAGCAAGGGAACGGGCAGATGCAAAACCAACTGCTCACCATTGGTTCGGCTCAGCTCGACTATTATAAAGGCGGATTACACGTATCCCGGATAAAAGAAGAAGTATGGCAATTCCTATCGGCAAACGATCTGGCAGAGAAAGAGAACTATAAAGTTTGGCTCGACACCAACCGGGGATACCGGGAAATAACTCTTTCCGACAATTCACGGTGGACACTGCGGATGGTAGAAAAAGAGAACTATATCCATATTCACCCATCGCGCCAGTCACCACATACCTTGCGGATAAAAGCAAACACACTAAAAACAGTGTTATGCACGTTGGCTCTTACAAAAGAATATTGCAGGGATATCGAATTAATTAACAGATACAGGAAAGAATACTTAAATTTGTCGCCTATTAAAATAGGTGCAAATCACACAGAGTTAGAAAACACATTCAACCTGTTTCTACAAAAGTTAAAAGAATAGATATGAAACAAAACATATAAAAATAAAATCAGCCGTTCAGCCCGTTCGGCGTAGCGTCTTCGCTACGTCGTTGGTAAAAGTGAGGCTCTTGCCTCACGTGAGCCAGGAGGCTCATGGATTCTTAGCGACGTAGCGAAGACGCTACGCCGAACAAAGGTACAGAAACAACACCATTTGGGTAAAAAATAAAAAATCTGCGTTAATCTGCGTAATCCGCGTTCCCTATACGTAAACGCAAACAACAAAGTAAATAAAATGGACAATAAAATATACATTCAGATTACATCAGGGCGAGGACCGGCGGAATGTTGCCGGGTAGTAGCACTGGTACTGGAAGAGATCATAAAACAAGCCAAAAGCCGGAACATCCGGGCCGAAGTAGTGGAACGGGAACCCGGCACTATCAACCGGACACTATTCTCTGCCCTCCTGATGTTAGCAGGAAACGGCAGCCATGAACTGGCACAGGAATGGGCCGGAACCATCCAATGGATCGCCCAAAGCCCTTACCGGATTTACCACAAACGGAAAAACTGGTTTGTAGGAGTCAACCTCATCCAGTTGCCTGATAGCTGGCAGATACAGGAGAAAGACTTCACCTACCAGACTCTCCGGGCATCCGGTCCCGGCGGGCAACATGTAAATAAAACAGAATCAGCCGTACGTGCCATACACACTCCGTCCGGCCTGACTGTTACCGCATCCGACCAACGTTCGCAATTACAAAATAAAAAACTGGCAACCGAACGTCTGACGATCAAACTGGCCGCGTGGGAAATGGAACAAACGATGCAGGCAAACCAGGAGAACTGGAATAACCACAACAATTTACAACGTGGCAACCCTATAAAAACAATACAAAAACCACTTAATTAAAAACCGGTATGGAACAACAAACAATAGAAGCATATAAAAAACACTTATTTCAACAAAAAGAACTCCTTAATCAGGCTATCGCACAGTTGAAAAGAGAGTTCGTTGGGATCGATCAGGTAATCGACCGCATAGGAGAATCTATTACCTCCTGGCTCTATTTTCCCGAAATGCAGGAACGTCCGGTAATTATCAATCTCTGGGGATTAACCGGTACCGGGAAAACATCCGTAGTAAAAAGGCTGGCCGAACTGATTGGTTACGGCAACCATTATTTCCGGTTTGACCTGGGCGAAAGTTCAGGGCGCACTTACGACATCCAGGACTCTTTCAAAGATATTTATGAAAATTGTAACGGTGAACCCTTTATTATCGGACTGGATGAATTTCAATTGGCACGCACAATTAACGAAGAACAGGAAGAGATAGACAAAGCCTCTTCCCGGGCAATCTGGGATTTATTGGATTCAGGAAAATTCGATGTGATTGATTTCAGCTACAATATGGGCTGGTTAGGCCGTTATATCAAAAAGCTGGATAGCGCCCTATTAAAAGGAGTTGAAGCTGAAAAAGGCATCATCACTGCCAATATGGATATTTATAACACCATCATGCAGATAGATGAGGATGATGACGACGATGACGATGATACCCCGGTATCCAAAGAAAAGAAAAACTGGTTTGTAAACGACACTTCCCTTACTTCCCTCTATTACATCGTGGATCATCTGTACCTGTCTACTAACGAACTACGGGAAGAACTGGAAAAATTAGACGGAGATGAAACAGTTGATTTCCTGATTGACCTCTATAAAAAGTCTTTGAAACCTAAAACGGTGGATTGTACCAAATCATTGATATTTGTAATGGGTAACCTGGACGAAGTGTATTCGATGAATAAAAACTTCAATCCGGATATTAATGCCGACGAGTTTCACCGCCAGTCCAAAGAGATCACCATTACACATGTAAAAGAATCCCTGCTGGGGCGTTTCCGCAGCGAACAGATCGCCCGGTTGGGAAATACGCATATCATCTATCCGGCATTCAACCGGCAAAACTTCCTGGAAATCATCCGGCTTGAATTAGCCAAGATCAGCAAAAAAGTGAAGGATATTTATGGGTTGCAACTTGTATGTGATGAAAAGATAGAGCAGTTAATCTACGAAGAAGGTGTTTATCCCACACAGGGTACACGCCCCCTCTTTACTACGATCTACCAGATTATCAATACCCGCTTAGGTAAAATATTGAATGAGGTATACTTCGAAGGGCACTTTTCGGATACCATCCGGTTGAGTGTTAGCGAAGAGAAAACAAAGAAAAACTGTATCCCGGTTGAAATATCCTTCCTTAAAGACGGAAAAGAAATACACAGGCTGATCGACCAGCAACTGCTCGAACTGGGCAAATTACGACAGGAGAAATTCAACGACGAACAGGCGATTGTAGCTGTACATGAAAGCGGCCATGCTATTCTATCGTCCATACTGATGCGCACCATTCCCGATATGGTTCTGTCTGTTACGGCCGATAGCGAAAGCAACGGCTTCGTACTGGCACGTCCGGAATGGAATTATGTGTCAAAGAAAGAGATCATCAACCGCCTCGCCGTCATGTTAGGTGGATTCGTGGCAGAACAGATTATCTTCGGAGAAGAAAATGTGACCATCGGTTCTTCGTCAGACCTGCAAAAAGCGACCGGCCTGGCTACACATGTTCTGTACAACTGCGGAATGGGATATGCCCGTGTTACCTTTGGAAATCAACACATGCTTAGCACACCTTCCGTTATTTTGGACAGAGGAGAAGAGACAATCAATCAGGAAGCCAAAGCGTTTATTGCCCAGGCAGAGAAACTGGCAATAAAAACACTGGAAGAACAAAAAGTACTTCTCCTGCACATGGCCGATTACCTGAGCGATAAACGGTGTGCCGATAAGAAAACAGTAAAAGAGTTCATCCGGAAGTATGCAGTCAATTTCGACATCAACAGCCTGATCGAAGATGAAAAACAAGCCCAACAACTCTTCTACCGCAACCAATTAAAAAAGTTGGTAGAAGAGGTGAAATAACCTGAATTGATTATATTCGTAACCAAATGATGAAAACGGTTATATTTCTATGAATATGAAACAATTCTCTTTTTTCCGGATTATCCTATTGATAGGATTATTGGTTTGGGGATATATGATTTCTTTTCCTCCTTCTAAGGGAAAAGAACAGACAGAGAGCGAGTGTGGATTGAAGGATACAATCCTGCTCGTTGATACGTCAGACCATGTGTATAAAATGGGAACATCTATTACACCAAGAGAGTATGTTGATACAATTATTACGCCGCATGCAGAGATAAAAATCTATCATGGATGGAATGGCTTAACAGAAGAGTGGGATCCTTATGTACGATATACCAAAAGTACTCCCGACTTACCTGATAGAAAAAAACATGGTGATAAAACCTGCGGTACACAGACTTTTTTATATGAACGATACGATCTGACTACCCAAACGTGGGTAGGAGATTTGAAAATGGAAACAGAAACAATATGGGCGTGGCAGGACGATAGGTATGTGAGGGAACAACAAAATACAACTAAATCTCTGTGGTCAAAAGAATTACAACAATGGATAGACACCTTTTATATAAACACCAAATATTGCGGTTATTGGCATGAAGCGGTTTGTAATGGAACAATGTATGAAATAGCTACAACATCGGGCGAAAAAAACGTTATTTTCATATTATCAGGAAGACCATGGAAAAGTCTACCCAACACATTTCTATATTCTATGGAATACACAAACAAATACCCCGGAATCTTTTTATAAAGAAGTAAATGAGGTTCATCATGAACGTATGCTATATGTATGGGATTATTTAAATTTGAATAAAGAATGGGTACTTCTTAATGGAAATCAAAAAGAGGTAAAACGTGTAGATAGCATGCTTAACATTATGACGAGTGAAATGTATATTGATCCCAAAATGGTTCTATTTACAAGATATTTAGAGAATCTGAATTATTCCTATGAAAATCTTGAATAGCCGGAGGAGTTGAAAGCTTTTAGTGGTCTTATTGGGTAGAATATATATGCTTTTCGTTTAGCGTAGCCGCCTGTTTTAATTTAGGTACAGATTTAAATCTGCGCCAGCAAAGGCCAGCAGAGAGAGACACTACGCCGAACGAAAGTTCTTTTGCGGTTCCGGATCAAGTCCGGGAACAAATACATTTTTTTATTTAGATAACTAAAACGGCTTTTTTCTGACAAATTGATCTTTTTTGCGGGTTTTCTGTAACTGGCTGGGGGATTCATACGAACCAACCAGCAAACAAGTGCGAATATTAATGCTAAGAACCGTGCGGTTTTATGGGAAGATGTGCACGGATGTTCATCAATAAGTATACGGAAGTGTAAAAAGATCCGCACAAAAGCCGGAACAAAAGTGTATGATTAAAGCAAAAGGAAGGGTTGTTTGTGGTAAAAGGATGCATTCTTTTATCAAAAAGGGTGCATTCTTTCACTGAAAAGGGCCAGTGCTTTTCCTAAACCCCTTCTTTTCAATTCCGGAAAACGCTGGTTGCCTCCGGCAGACGAATGTATAAGAACTAACAAAAAGCCGCCTTTTTCCTGTTTCTGTTAACAGTGTCGCAAAATAGCCGTATACCTTTTGCAAAACCCGGTTTCTTTTTGTAATCAATCAGGGGATAGTTCTTACAATGTGAAAAAGCTAAACCCCGCGAGAGTGGCGGGGCGGCCACCAATCCTTAAGATGGCCCGGAATAACGGATTCTCGCTGCATTCATTTATCAAATTGTCATTCTGACAATTTGTTATCCGGAACTTTATAGGGTTATATCCTTTATAGATACATTAGTAATATTCAGTTCCATAGTTACCTGCCTGTTTTGGTCTGATTCATCTATTAAATGGATGGGGGCAGGTGTAGTTACCTGATAAGAACCGGGAGTTTGTTTGATATGGAAATATTGATCCACCACATAATAGGAACCATCTATTCGGGAATCTTTATTTTCAACGCTTAATACAAAGATCAATATCTTTTCGTTTTCCGCCCATTCTGTCAGATCATCTATATCTTCGGCCAGATCTACCGATTTATAATTGCCATCGCCATGCATACTCAGCGACATATAGATTTCCAAATCCCGTTTGGTTTCATCTTGCTCCGAGAAAAAAGCCAGATTACAAAGTGGAAGTTCATGAATCATTTCCCCATAGGTAACAGGAAATTTATACTCTTTCCCGTCTACGGAAAGGAGTACATAATCATTCGTTTGTTGTTTCATCTGACAGGTAGTAAATAAACAAATTATTCCTAAAAAAGTAACCAGGTATTTCATAATGAACCATTCTTAAACAAAGTTAAACACATTCCCCTTCCAAAGATATTAAATATTTTTCTATTTTTTCGGATATGCATTCAAATAGTTTTTGAGTTTTATTGATTATCTGTATAAAGTTCTAATTCCAGCACTGAAACATTATAATCGTAAATAGCTTCAATATATCCTTTACGAATATCACGCACGGTATTCAGACTCTGCACAAAATGATTGATATCGGTATCGCTTTCGTAAAACTGTATCAGGGCACTCTGCAAAAGAGCATCGGCCTCAGCCAGAGCGGCTGTTGTATAATAATGTAAGGTTTCTCCCTGCTGACGTAAATGAGCCTGTAGTTTAGTTACCTTATTAGCCAGTTCACGGGATTGCGAGTCAGCTTCAAGCCGGGCTATCTGATACTCTATTTTTGCCTGTTTCACCCGGCTTTTGCCCGGAACAAACCACAGCGGAAAAGATACACTCACCATCCATGAATCCAATCCGTTGAGCGGACTGATTTTCTGCCGGGTATACCCAACGGAGAATTCCGGAAAGAAACGGCTTTTTCCCAGACTGACAGCCGCTTTTTTCTCTTCGGTCTGGCTATGGAAATACCCTTGATGCGCATCCGAAAGCAACGAAGTACCGGTAGACACCGGCCAGACAAGTAAAGCTGTTTCAACAGGTGTAATTGTGTTATCCGCATAACAGACCCATGTAAACCGGCGGGTAGCAATACGCAGCTCTTCTTCGGCCTGCATCTGTTTCATACGTAAATCAGCCACCAATGAGGTAGCCATATTCTTCTCCAGAAGAGTTATGTTTCCCTGTTTATAACGTAGATTGCCGGCTTTCTGTAAATGTTCAACCCACTCGCTATACTCCCGGTAAAGTTCAAACGTTTGAAGCGCATACAAATAATAAGTCCATGCCCGTTTTACCTCGGCAATTATCTCTTTCCGGACCATTTGTTTATAATATTCTCCGGTCTGTATCTCGCGGTTCACTAACACATTCCGGTAAAAGGGTGTTATCAGAGAGCCTAAAGACTGGGTAATATCGAGCTGGTTGTCTTTCCTGACCTCACTGTTAATCTGTCCCCACGCATAACTAACCGAAATGGCCGGAATATCCAGCTTCTCACCTTTGAACATACGAATCTTATCAACAGCAGCCGATGCGTTGCGTACCCGTGGATGATGTTCCAGCGCAAACTCTATAGCTTCATCCAGAGTTACCAACCTTTGCCCCTGTGCAGATATCAACGTAACCAGCATGATCAGAGTAAGAAATAACTTCCTGAAAAAAGAACACCTTTTCCGGACAATAATCCTGTTTACCATTTTATAGAACACCGTATGCAACATGTTTAAATATTCTTTAATACGGTTAATAACCAGATTGCATTTCAATATGTTCGTAGGTGCATTCTCTATCTGTTTTACTACTTGTGGAAGTACTGAATAAATTGTTTAAGCCATTGAATTGACAACCTCAAAATCAATGAAAACGATATATTATTTGTACAAACCGGACAAAAACCCTAAAAGCTGGACAAAAACCAATCTATTTTAATTGCAATATTTTATATTTGTCCTGAACTTATCATACTATTCGTATGAGTTTTTATTCATCTGTGTAAGTATCCATAATATGGAATAAGGCAAACAGGTTATATCAACGCCAGAATACCTGTTATTTCTTATTTTAAAAAGAAGATTTTCTGAATTATAACGTATGAAAGATAATTATTATTTTCAGAGAAATTCCTGTATGGAAGAGGCCTCGTTAACGCCACTAATCAAATTGCAGACTCTTCAGAAAGGAGAACAGGAAAAAGGAACAGCTGAGTTTCACATGATTATATTTCTATTACAAGGTGACTGTTGGCTGACTTCCGATTTTTATTCTCCTCAGGTAGTAGAAGAAGGGTATGCCGTTTTTATACCCCTTCAGGGATGTTATGATTTTACAGCCCGTAAATGTTCAAGATTACTGATCATGCAGGGTGATTTATTCCAGAAACAAATGGGAGGCTTTTCTTTGGAGACTCTCTATCGTTTCTATCCGGAAAGTAAAGAAGAGCAAAGTTTACTGCCTATTAAACCCCTGTTAATGATGTATCTCAAACAGATAGAACTGTATCTGGATCATTGTTTCGATAACATCGAATTTTTTGATATAAAAATACAGGAACTTCAGATTCTACTCTCCCACTTTTACTCTCCCGGAGAATTAGCTTCTTTTTTCCGTTCCGTACTCAATTCAGACCTTACTTTTGCCAGCTTTGTATTAAATAACTGGCATGGGGTCAAAAGCGTACAGGAGCTGGCCGGACTTTCACATTATTGTGAAACAGGTTTCAGAAAAAAATTCCGGCAGGTATTCGGCATATCTCCTTATAAATGGATACAACAAAAACGCTCTGCCCGTCTGTATTATGAAATCGTAAATAACAAGAAACCGTTTAAACTCATCGCAGAAGAGTACGGTTTTAAATCCATTCAACACTTTAACGAATATTGCAACCGCTATTTCAAATGCACCCCCGGAGCCCTCCGCAAAAACACCGTCTGAACCCCATATAAAAAAGAAAGAACATATTTTTAGTGATCCTACTGACATAGTCCCCCGCTGGCTTCACCAATGTCACGGCCTTAAGAGTTTTTCTAATGTTCGGCGTAGCGTCTCGCTACGTCGTTGTAAAAAGTGAGGCTCCAGCCTCACGTGAAGCAGGAGCTTCACCTATTTTAGCGACATAGCGAAGACGCTATGCCGAACGAAGGGGCCGGTCTACGCTTCCCTGTGATCCAAATCTGCCTGATGTGTATACAATTTTTACCGGAAGAAAAAACCGGAATACTGAATTATTGGCATTTTTTACTATAAATGTTATCTGTTGAAACATACTAATTTTGTCACCGTAGTTAACTATTCTTTTTATTCTTAATTATCCAATTACTTTAAATTAAAGACTAATTAAATTATTACAATCATGAAGAAATTTTTTATTAAAATGGTTCTTCCGACTCTCTTTCTGGGATTTGGAATGATTAGTTGTAATTCAGACGATGCCGAAACAAATGGTTTACCCGGTGACAAAATGGAGGTAGAAGGAAAAGGTTACATTTCTCTGAACCTTACCCATACCGAAACAGGTGTTAAATCAGGTCCTGATGAAGACTATGGCATTGAACCCGAATACCGGGTGGACGATGTGCGTGTAGTACTCTACAAAGTGAAAGACGGAATTGCAGCCTATACCTTCGATATGGATGCGACAAATAACGGCGGACATACGTTTTTCCAGGGGGATGATGTAGCCACTATTACCACTCCGGGAAGCCGCCGGTTTACTACAAAAGCCAAAGAGATTGAAGTAGATGATTATTATTTACTGGTTCTGGTAAACTCGCCGGCAGAAGTCCTGGCAATGACTCAACCCGGTAATCATTTCGATAAGTTTGGTAATTCTGTTTACAACCTTGGAAATGATTATAGCAAACTGATTGGCATAGCCAGTCCGAGATACAACGATACCAATGCTTCGTAATATAGCTTCTTTATGTCTAACTTCAAAAAAAAGAGTTGATCATTGAAGGAAAAAGAGCCTTGTATGATAATGAGAGTGATGCCGAAGCCAATCCGGTGCTGGTAATTGTAGACCGTGCCGTAGCAAAAGTAAAACTGAAAAAAGATGAACTGGTAACCGAAAAGGGTACGGTAGAAAATATTGTTTGGAAACTGGATATTACCAATAAACAAACATTCTGGGTACGCCACGCGGCCAAAACTCTGTATGGAGACTGGGAACCAAGAGGAGAAACAGACCGTACTATCCTATATGCGGAAGATCCGAACTTCGACCATATCAGCCAATTAAGAGATCCGGGCCTTACAGTTAGTCCGCAAACCTATTTCAATTATATCACAGAAAGTGATTTAACAAACGATGATTGCGAATGGGAATATGTTGCGGAGAATACCATGGAAGCCGGGGAACAATGGGAAGATGTGATGACCCGTATGGTGCTACGCTTAAACTTTATTCCTACCGGTTTCAGTGCCGGAGATAGTTATTACTGGTGGCGTGGGTATGCTTTACAGGTTGAAGATGTAAAAAACTATGCGACTGATGTGTCTTCTATCCCTTCTACATTAAATGGATTACAACAAACACTGTTGGAGTTAATTGCTATGGGATACGATTTTACGAATCCGGTTGCGACCAATCATCCGGAAATCGAATTCTATAAAGAGGGTATTAGCTACTATGCGGTACCGATCCGCCACTTTAATGATGTACAGGCTCCGGATAAGATGCAGTACGGACGTTACGGTGTGGTAAGAAACAACCAGTATACACTGAATCTGAAAACAATCACAGGTCCCGGTACTCCTGACATTCCAGGCCCTGAACCGGACGAAGACAAATACCTGTCTGTAGATATTCAGATCCAAAACTGGTATTCACGCGATATTCAGGATATTGAAGAGTAACCTCGGATTTTTTTGTAGTTCCTCTGCTTGGTCGGAGGGGATTTGCAATCAGTCGTATTCGGAAGATTATAAGTAATTGATTTTGTACAAACTCCCCTCCCCGGGAGCTACTCTCTACACACATCTTTTTGTATTAAGTCCCGAAGGGACGCCTTAGGACAGCCCAGCACACAAGTGCTGGGGTCACAGGGATATACCCCATTTGAGTCCTGTAAGGACGACTGAAATAAATACTGAATTATCAATGCCATTTATCAGCCGTACTTTCAGCACTCAAATACTCTAATGGTTTATTTACCCAGCACTTGCGTGCCGGGCTATCATGAGCCGTCCCGTTGGGACTCAATAAAAAACAGATATAAAAAGATGTGTGTAGAGAGTAGCCCCGGGAGGGAATGATAATACTCTCATTTACAAAACATTGATTAACTTAAGAAATCTTCCGACCACGACTGATTTGCAATCCCCTTCGACTAAGAAAATGAATATTTTATTTTTCTGATTATAAACCTATCTGCTTATTTATATGCCAACATTCTATAAATCTCTTTTATTCATTCCTCTGCTCACGGTTGTGTTCTCCTCCTGTGTATAGCAGGATATGAATATATGTGACGAAGAAACCCACCTCTGTTTTGTATATGATTATAATCTGCAATATATAGATTTGTTTCCAAATGAAATAAAGGATCTGACTGTTCTTGTTTTTGATAAGGAAGGTTTTTTATACCGGGTTTACAAAGATGAAGCAGATACAACTTTTCCTGCCGGTTATACAATGAAGGTTAGTTTGGAAGAAAATGAATATACTTTTGTTGTATGGTCAGGATTGAACCACGACGATTTTATTACAAATACCTTCACCCGTAGCACAACATGTATAGATGATCTGTTTGTAGAAATAATCTGCAAAGAGGAACAGGGAAAAGTAAAACGAAAAATACCCTCCTTATGGCATGGGAAGTTAGAGAAGAAATGGGATAAGTCCACTCCGGATACAATCAGATTAACCAAGAATTTAAATACCCTCCGGATCATTATGAAGAACCTGGACGATGAAGGAGACGAAATAGATATTCATGATTTCGATGTTGTACTGAATTGCGCCAACGGAATCTACAATTATGGAAACGAACCTTTTGAAGAACCCTTCGATTATTATCCCTACTATAAAACCAATCATCCCCAAACCGGAGCCATTGCCGAACTAAACACTCTACGCCTTATGGCCAAACAAAAGAACACATTAAAAATCATTCACCGGGAAACAGGGGAAAATATACTCGGAAAAGATATTAACCTGAATACCTATTTCGAAGCATTGAGACTCTTACAATACGAAGATATGCCGCTACAGGAATACCTGGACCGGGAAAACCATTACGGTATAATCTTTTTCTACAAAGGGTTCAACAAAGATAATCCTTCATTTGGAGGCTTCAACGTCGAAATCAACGGCTGGACCATCCGCGACCAGGATATAGAATATTAAGCGGATTTTTAGTACTTTCGTAACCAAATTAAAACCGTTTTTACCTATACCGTCATGAATACACCAGAGTATAACAAATGTATGAATTGACAAGTAATATTCTACTTACCATCCAGCATAATGAAAGCGCCCCAGTAATAGGGATCGCTGCAATCTATTGTATAAGTAACCCATTTCTGCGGATGTCTTTCAAGTCCGTCCGCATGTAATACCAATGGCTGATCTTTATCATCTTCCTTTCTTTTTACCTCCAGTGTGATCTCCTGTAATTCTTTCAATGCATTGCCGAAAGCGGTTTGAGTACCTTCACCGGCTCCTATATGAGCATAAAAGCGGGACATTAATTCCGTAGAAACTTCATCTACCACCGGCCACAAACTCATCAGGATAGTCTGCGCACCTGCTTTCTTAAATCCACGCTGTATACCAAACACACCATCGCCGCTGATCTCTCCTACCCCGGTACGGCAGGCAGAAAGAACAACCAGCGAAGTATTACTCAAATCCAGTTGCGAAATCTCAAAAGCCGTCAGAATACCATCTTCCTTATCTTCCGGTACCTTTTCGTAACTTCCGGCTGTTATCACACCCGAAAACAATAGACCCGAATAATGTAGTGCCAATTCGTCCACCCGTTTATTTACCTGCGAAAAACCTTGTTTTTTTACAGATGCCAATTCAACCGGAAGGGTTATGCCATGGGTAGAAATATGCAGCATAGAGGGACTCTTTCCCGACAAACCTTTAACAGACTCTTCTACGGCATCTGCTTTACTTACAACAGTTGTTGCTATGCCCGCTTTTTGTAAACAATCTGCAATTATTTCAACCTCCCGCTGCGAAGAAGGTAAAGAATCTATGTTTGCCCGTACAGATGAAACATGACGGAATAAATCACCGGAAGCAACTCTGTAAGCCGATAAACCATTTTCAATAATACGCAAAGGTGCATCATACTGCATACCTCCATACAAAACTGCCGTATCAAATTGTTGCTCTTTACTTCTGTGCAACACTTCACGAGTACTTGAGCAACGGCGCAGATCGTATTTACCAAATAAAGAAACGCCATCCGGGTCTGTCAGATATTCAATACTGATCAGATTCAATAATCCAACAGGAGAAAAGAATACAGCTTTATCAGGAGTTAAAAAAGATTCCAGCGGCTGCCAGATCAACTCATATAACACATGGCTGTTTGCATATAATTCTTTCAATACAAACTCAAATTCAGATACCTCTTCTTTGACCGTAAAACTCTCTTCCAGCAAAATATCTCCTACACAGGTATTCAGAAAATGCTCCCTTGAAAAAAGATTGATAACACGTGGCGCGTTCCACTCCGGGCAAATAATAGCCGCCGCATATACAACTGAGTCTTTTTTCGCTTCATACTCTATAAACTCGATAGCTGTTTCACCTGTTTTTAAAGCAGAGCGAATATCTGTCCAGGTAGTTTCCAAAAAAGCAACATACTCCCTGAAAGCAGGTACTTTATTCATTAACTCTCTTTCCAGAAAGTCCGCTTTACGCAACATCTCCTCCTTTTGTAACCCAATAACTTCCTCTTTCTGTGCTCCCCTTCGCAAAAAACACGCTTCTTCGTAAAGGTTTGCTATTAACGGATCCTTACTTTGACGAAACAGATTAGTAACAGCGATAGAAGAGTTTAATAAAATTCCTTTTGAGAAAAGAGCCGCATCATATACCAACCCATTAAACAAAGGATCATTGCCACCATCGGCGTACTTTCCGGCATTAAATAACTGATCCCGGTATTGTCGCCAATAATTTTCACGTTCCCGCTCGTTCATAAAAGAGAAATTCTGTTTAATACGGTTAGTAAGCATCTCAAAAAGTTGCCTGTAATGATTTCTGGCTACCTCATACTCGCCTTTTCCGGAATAAACTTCCGACAATAAAAAATAACTTTCCTCTTTGCCCGGAAAATTAGTTACGCCGGTTTGTTCCAATAGCTCCATTTCCTTTTGAGATAAAAATAATGCATCATCATAGTTACCGGTTTCCGCATATACCATTGCCAACGCCCCCAATTGAAGAGCACGTGTCAGATCGTCGGCCTGCAAATTCTTCTCTATCGCTTCACGGCATTGTCCGGCATATACCAGTGCCTGTTCATTCATCCCGTTCAGGATACAGATCATTGCCATCTGATTTAGTGCTGTAACATACTCCGGTCCATTTACACCAATTTGCGTTTCTGCCGTTTCAAGAGCCAATAATGCATATTTCTCTGCCTCTTTACTATGTGCTACAGCCTCTGCCTCTTTATATTCTGCCCGCAATAGGTCTGCCTGCGAAACATGACAACCAGTCAAGTTCTGGTACAGGTTAAACTGTTCTACCGGATTGATGGTAAGAGGCAGCAACTGCGAGTAAACATCTATTGCCTGCGAATAAAGTCCGGTTGTAAAATAAAGATTTCCCTGTTTATTCAATATATATAAACGGGTATCTGTTTCTCCGGCCAGTTTTAATGCTTTTTGTAAAATGGTATTTGCCCCTTCATTGTCTCCTGCCAGCATATACATTTCGGCTAAGACTCCCATCATTTGAACAGATATAGGATCTGTCTCTTCTAAAAAAAGTAATTGTCAACTCCCAATTTTTAGTATAGTAATCTACAGCACTTTTATAATCACCTATTGCCTGTAGTGCCTGAATAAATTCGTCCAGGATATTATCTCCAGGAACAATTTCTCCGGCAGCCAGATAAAGATCTACAGAATTCTTGGCACGGTCTATATACATATGCGCCGTATGGTAATCTCCGTTCACCGCATGTATATACCCTATCTGGGAAAGAATAACCGGTTCATTTTCTGTTGGTTCAAATGTCAGTAAGCCTGCAATCTCTTTTGCCTGATCCATAGCATTGGCAAGCTTATAGAGTCTCATCAACCGGTATAATATTTCAAAATGTATTTCCGGATCGTGTCGTACCACATCCATTAACTGGTCTGCAATCTGTAAACAGTACTGCATATCTCCTTTCTCCCGGAAACAAAAGGCCATCTCATACAATATTTCCGGATATTCAGGTGACTCCGGAGAAATATAGTTCAAAATCTCTTTATATAAATCAATGGCTTCCTCCCGCTGTAAAAGTATCCGTTTTGTATTGGCCTGTCCCCGTAAAACAGATAATAGTTGTTCTGTTTGCCCTACCTGTTCATAAAACCGCCTGCAAACAGAATAACAGGAATCAGCTTTTTCATATTGATCTACAAATGTATACCCATTAGCAAGAAAGCCCAATTCAGTAATAGTCATTTCACTGCTTATTCCGGTTAATGCTTCTGTTAAAGGAACAATCTGTTCCTGCATCGCAACAAAAGCCTGGTAATCCTTTTGCATAAAATGAAATACAGCAATTTTCTTTCGCAGGAAATACTCATCCGGCGTTGGTATTTCTAAAATCTTCTGCATTACCCGTAATCCTTCCTGATACATAGTCAATGCCTCTGCGGCTTGCTGGTTTCGTTGGTAATAATCGCCCAAAGCCACCGCACAATCGATATATGCCATCGAGTGAAATACCTCTATCTTACGGGTAACTTCCAATGCTTTTTCTATATCCTCATAATTGATTTTCGGATTTCCGGTAACAGCATAAAAAGCATTCAGAGATAACTGTCCCAGATACAGGGATACTAGATTCATTTCCACAGGTATAGGATACAGATACTTTTCCAAGGTATCCACATGAGCCATAAACTCACCGGAAGAGAGGTTTGTTTTTGCCTGTATCATTGCCCTTTGCAAAGCAATAGCGGCTGTTTCTACAGGTTTATCCGCCGGATAACTATCTTGCGCAACAGTATGAACAGGAAAGACAAAAAGAAATAAAGTCAGGATTAGGTTTTTCATTTATCAATTGTTTTTTACTGTATATATACCTAATGGAATACTTTCACCAGCCTCTGATATAACCTCTCCCTCCCGGTAAATATTGAGTTTCCGCACCAATCTAATGGGATCATACTCTTTAGTAGAAGCTATCAATAAATATTCATCAATAGGCTGTGTATGGCGGAAATCAGAAACTGATTTTCGTTTTTGTTTTAATAAAATCAACCGCTCTGAATCATATACCGGGATAAATATTTTTTTATTCTCTTCATTGGTTGTTACAGCCAGTAAAAGAACATACAAAGATTCATTAGAATAATTACGTAACACTAGCTCTTTGCGATTATCCTCCAGTACAGTGATTTGCATAGTAACGGGAAAATCAGACATTTCCTCCGAAATACTATCCGGATAAAACAAACCACCTGTTTTTTGGAATAAAGAAGAAAATACAATATCTTTCTTTGTTGTTATATCTTTATATGTATGGGCTCCGGACATTGCGTCCTTCGCAGAGACTAGCGAAGAAGGAGTATTTAAGAGGGAAAAAGAGAGATAACTACTCAATGAAGATGTGTGTTCCGTCCTTTTTGCAAAAAGTTTTTCCAATGTTATATTTTCCCCGGATACTAAAGTTACGTGATGGGCTTTATCACTGTCTTCCCCGACTACTATAAGGATCGTTTTTTCCTTTGCCTGTAACTCTGTATCTTCTGTTATTATTTCATATAAGCGTAAAGCACGCCATTCGCCTCTTTCCTTGCGACTACAGTTACCGGTGATACTTACCACAGAATATTCCGCTGCTTCGACAAGCAGCCCACAGAATAAAAATAAAATAAGCATACACAAGTATCTGTTATTCCGCTGTTTTTTCATGTGGATTATTTATTTTACGTTCAACAATAGCATATATTTTATAATAAATATCATATACAAACCCTACAATACCTAAGCCTATTAACATGTAGATAAAATTGATATAGTAATCAAAACGGATAAATATCCAGTATCCCAAAAATATCCCTATCAGTATAAGAGCAAATTGCAGCACAGGCATAAACAGGGTTAGCCACTCATTGCGGGAAGTAAACGAACGGAGCAATGCAAACATAAAAACAACTAATCCGCCCAGTATCCATGCGCCGGTTTGCGACATGTAATTAATAAAACTTTTATCTGCAATAGTAGATAAAACAGATGCATGGATTATAATCCCCTCCGTATATGTATCCAAGGGAGTTGCATGCATATCACTTGGGTCTGTTGTTACACTGATCAATACGATTTTATCTTTCAACGAAGAAAAAGCTTTATCATAATTCAATGAATCCGTAACCTTAATCCGGATACAATCTTTTTTATAATTGATATATTCCCGCTCCCGTTTCCTCTTTTTCAACACAGCATACTCTTCCGGTAGAGCGATGCCGGCAAGAACCTCTGTAAAACTCTGCATAGGAACATCATTCAGGTAAAGCGTTTCACCAAAAGCCCGGATAGTTTTACTTACTCCATCTTTTATGACATTCGAGTACCCACTTTGCACCAACCGCTCCGGCCATTGGAAAAATGATTCTTCCAATTCCGTAAACCGTTGCCAATCGGTTTTTTCCGGTTCTTTCAGGTACTCAACCACCACCATATTCTGATTTTGTGTCAACGCTTCCACCAGATCTGCCCCGAACGGTCCTGCCGGCCGGGGAAAGAGGATATCCACCCCTATAGCTGCCGGCTGCTCCTTTGCCAAGCGGTTTATACAGGCTGCCAACTGCTTCCGGTTCCATTCGCGGGGTACTGTAACGATTACAACCTTCCCTCCCGGCCGGATAGTTGATTTTACAGAATGATTGTAAATCGCATAATAGGCATCCATAAAATTATGTTGCTCAAAAATATCCTGCGAGACATTGAACTTTGCTAATGAAAAAGGCAAAAATAAAGTAGCAATCACTAACCCAAGTGTAATAAAAGTGATAGTAAAAAGAGAAGCGATCTGTTTAATATAAGTTGGAGTCTGCATAATTAAAAAATATTCAC
>JAJQAZ010000136.1 GCA_021203545.1 Tannerellaceae bacterium
CGGTATAAAGTTTTTTATATCTTTGTTGCCATTGGATGAGAATAACTAACCAATTTTTATAAACAAAAAGAAAAGTAGTTAAGAAGTAGCCAGCCTCTCCGGGGCTTAGTAGTCAAGAAAAAAGAAAATCCTACTTGACTACCAACGAGCAAAGCGAGTGGTAACTACTAATAAGCGAAGCGAATGATAACTACTTGACTACTTATAAAAAAAATCGTATGAAAAGAGTATTTATTTTTCAGGATTTTAAATCCCAGAAGTTTTGGAGTATTGATGTGGAAGGTGTCAACGTAACCGTCAATTACGGCCGGTTAGGTACAGACGGGCAAACACAGGTAAAAACATTTGACACTCCCGAAAAAGCGGAAAAGCAGGCAGAAAAACTGATTGCCGAAAAAACGAAAAAAGGATATGTGTAAACACAGGAAGATACGGCTAAGAGCATGAAAGTAGAATCTAAAAAATACGCCCTTACCTATGATGAATACGATAACGGTAAGACAGAGACCGATTTGCTCGACAAAATGCTGAAAGATAAAAAGCTACCGGAGATTAAACAATTAGTGGTCGGTTGCTGGAGTTACGAAAGCGGAGATTGCAGCGAACTGGTAAAAGGAATGATCGCCAACAAAGAGAAGTTCGCACACATTGAAGGATTATTCTGGGGAGACATAGACCAGGAAGAATCCGAAATATCCTGGATCGAGCAATGCGATTTAGGCCCGTTATTAGACTGCATGCCGCTATTATCCGGCCTCAAAATAAAAGGTACCAACAATTTAAGTATAGGAAAAACAGCCCGCCCGAATTTGAAATCCCTGGAAATCATCAGTGGCGGCCTCCCCTCTTCAGTAGTGGAAGAGATCATAGCTTCCGATTTCCCGAACCTCGAAAAACTGGTTCTGTATGTAGGAATTGATTATTATGGTTTCGACGGTTCGGTGGAAACATTTAAGTCCCTCTTTTCAAAAGATAAATTCCCGAAACTTACCTATCTGGGTATCGTAAACGCGGAAGCAGAAGACGAAATCGTTGAGCTATTCCTGAATTCGGATATCCTGCCCCAACTCGAAACCATGGATATCTCCTGTGGGGTGCTGACCGATAAAGGCGGACAACTATTACTGGATAATATAGAGAAAATTAAACATCTGAAATTCATTGATATGAACTACAACTTCCTGACGGAAGAGATGCAGGAAAAACTCAAAAAGCTTCCGGTAAAAGTAGATGTAAACAGTGACGCGGACGTTAATGAAGATCCGGAAGATTACTATCCGATGATCACTGAATAAATGGAACTGTATGTTGTGTCTAATCAACCCTCCCGTCGTACGGACTATTTTATCCGGGCGGGAGAATCGCTTGGACAAACAGTCCGTTTCCTTACCTACGAACAATTACTTGCTATAGGTCACTCACCGGGTAACAGGGTCGTAAAGCTGGAACCACCCGTACATAACGAAAGTGGTTTATTGGCTTATACAGCCCTCTGCCGGGAATACATCTCTCTGCTGGAACAATTAAAAACATGCCGGACAGCAGGTTCAGTTACTTTTATAAATTCGCCGGAAGCGATCCTGCACACGTTGGATAAAGTAAAAACAAAACAACTGCTTTCCGGCCTGCAGGTAACGCCCGTATTACTGGAACAGGTAGAGAATTTCGACGAGCTGGAAACCTTTCTTACCGCCGGGAACCATTCGTCCGTATTTCTGAAACCCCGTTTTGGTTCGGGAGCAGGAGGCGTTATGGCGATCCGGATACATCCCCGTACAAAGGAATGGATTGTATACACTCCGCTAAATTGTGCGGACGGAGTAGTCCGGAATTGTAAACACATCCGGCGCCTTACTGCCCGGGAAGAGATTGTCCGGCTTATCAATACGGTTTGCCGGTGCGATGCAATGGTGGAACAATGGATTCCGAAAGAGAAAACCGGGAACCAATATTACGACCTCCGGGTAGTATGCCACCGGGATAAAGTACAACACATCGTAGTGCGTTGCAGTAAGGGAACCATCACAAACCTGCACCTGAACAATCAGGCACGTCCCTTTGCCGCACTCGCTTTATCCGGAGAGATAAAAGAAAAAATATACCGGGAAGCGATCCGGGCTGTTAAGCTATGCGGACTGCGCTACGGAGGTGTAGATATTTTGATCCGCCAGGGAAGCGGTATCCCTTGCATCATTGAAGTAAACGGGCAGGGCGATCATATTTACGAAGATATTTTCAATGAAAACAACATTTACAGGAACCAGATAAAGGAATGGATCAGATAAATATGAATGAAGTAGTAGGCAAACAGGACATTCTGATGCTCTGTTTTGATACCCTTCGTTACGACATTTGCAAAGAAGAAGAGAAAAAAGGAACCATTCCGGTACTGAATAGCTATGGCGGGCCCTTTGAAAAACGGCATGCGCCCGGTACATTTACCTATCCTTCGCACTTCGCGATATTCGCAGGCTTTTTCCCTTCGCCCGCCGAACCGGAACAGGTACGCGAACGGCATTCGCTTTTCTTTCCCGAACGGGCCGGAACGGGCCGGATAGCTCACGGAGGCAGTTACAGCTACCGGGAAGCAACCTTTGTGGAAAGCCTGGCCAACCGGGGATATGAAACCATCTGCATCGGGGGTGTTCATTTTTTCAGCAAACGAAATGCAATCGGGAAAGTATTTCCCTCCTACTTTAAAAAGAGTTACTGGCGCACATCGTTCGGTTGCACCGAAAAAGATAGTGCGGAAAAACAGATAGACCACGCGATCAGACTCATAGAAAAATATCCTGCCACCCAACGGTTGTTTATGTATATCAACTTCTCTGCAATCCATTATCCCAACTTCTTTTATGTGGAAGGAAAAAAGGAGGACGATCCCGAAAGCCACGCCGCCGCATTCCGTTACGTTGACCGTTTACTGCCCCGGCTATTCGAAGCCTTCCGGAAGCGTTCACAAACACTGGTTATCGCCCTCTCCGACCACGGAACCTGCTACGGTGAAGAGGGCTACCGGAATCATGGTATAGCTCACGAAGTAGTATATACAGTACCTTACAAACATTTTATCCTTGACTGATGAATACCGCTATTTCGCCTTATATACAATATATGTACGGTTATCCGCACAAAACAGCCTACCGTACGTGGGAGACTCCAACAGATCTGATTCCTTTTATCCGGGAACAGGCCGGGAAATAGGCATCCCTCTATTTTCATATTCCTTTCTGCCGCCGGAAATGCGGGTATTGCAACCTGTTTTCGCATGCCGGATGTCCGGAACAGATAATAGAAAACTATCTGGATACACTACTCCGCCAGGCACAACAACTGTCGCCTTTTACCAACGTGCTCCGTTTCACATCCTTTGCGATCGGAGGGGGTACCCCTCTCCTGCTCTCACAGCCTCAAATGGAAAAAGTACTCGAAGCAGCCTCCTTATTCCGGGTTCATCCGGCCACAACATTTACCTCCATCGAGACCTCGCCCGGGGTTTCTGCCCGGGACTCCCTGGAATACCTGAAAGCACAGGGAGTACAACGCCTTAGTACCGGCATCCAAAGTTTCCGCGAAGATGAATTAAAGCAACTCCGGCGGAACATCCCAGTAGCTACCACCTTGCAGGCATTAGAAGATATGGCATCCATAGCCTTTCCCCGGTTCAACATAGACCTTATTTACGGAATTAAAGGGCAAACACCCGCAAGCCTGCTGTTCTCTATCCGGGAAGCCCTGCGCTTCCGGCCAACCGAACTATTTGTATATCCACTGTACGTAAGGCCGGGAACAGCTATTCGCAGCCGGGCAACGGATGCAGACTGTGTGCAACTATATTTCACAGCCCGCGAAGAACTGTTAGCCAACGGATTCAGGCAAACATCCATGCGGCGGTTTGTAAAAACGCCGGCCCCCGACCTGGAATACTCATGCGGCGACGAAACCATGATCTCCTGCGGATGCGGCGGCAGAAGTTACCTGGGTAACCTGCATACGGCTACCCCTTATGCGGTACAGCCTGCACACATCAGCCGCATCATACGGGAATATACGGAGACGAAAGATTTTACCCGGGTCAATCATGGTATCCTGCTTACCGGCGACGAACTCCGGCGACGCTACATCATTAAAAACCTGTTATATTATAAAGGGCTGAACCTACAGGAATACAACAACAGATACGGAACCCCGGCAGATATACCGGAGTTTGACCTGTTGACTTCCCGCGGTTATACGGAAGAAACAGACGGTTTCCTACGGCTTACAGACAAAGGAATGGCCTGGTCTGATTATATAGGCCAGTTATTCATATCTCCTGCTATCCGGCAATTAATGAACGGCTATGGGGAACTTTGATACCATACAAACCTTTTGGTACAGGGGCAGTCTCGACAGTTGCAATTATACCTGTTCATACTGTGCATTCGGCAGGAAAAAAACAACGGCCAACATCGAACAGGATCAAAAATCCCTGCTCCGCTTCTGCGAATACATAAAAGGCCGCCAGGATAGCGCTCCGGTTAACATCATGCTTATCCCCTACGGGGAAGCCCTTATCCATTCCTATTACCGGGAAAATATGGTGCGGCTGGCAGCCTTACCGCACGTTACCGGGATAGGATGCCAGACCAATCTCTCGTTTGCGCCCTCCCTGTTTCTCCAAACCCTCCATGAAAACAACATTTTCCCCTCCAAAATTAAATTATGGGCTACCTTTCACCCTGAAATGGTTACTCCCGAATCCTTTGTCCGGAAAATAGCCCAATTAAAACAGGCCGGGATTGAAATATGTGTAGGAGTAGTGGGCGATCCCGGACAAATAAACACAATCCGTACCCTCCGGGAATTGCTTCCACCGGAAGTATACCTGTTTATCAATGCCATGGAGGGATTCCGAAGAGCACTCACAGAAGAAGAAAAAACAGCCTTCCGGGAAATAGATAACCTGTTCGACATGGATTACCAAAATGAGCCGGCCCAATGGGCCCAATGCGCAGGAGGCAAAGAGGCGCTGTTCGTAAACCAAAAAGGCGATTGTTACCCCTGTCCGCGGAGCCGGGTAAAAACAGGAAACATTTACACAGGAAACCGTGAAGAAATACCCTCGTGCAACCGCAAACAGTGCGATTGTTACATCGCTTATTATCATCTGTATGAAGCAGGTATAAGAACATATATGCAGCAAAACTTTATGTGGCGCATTCCCGCACGGCCTCCTCTGAAAGCTGCCTTCTTTGACATAGACGGAACCCTGACAGATAACAAAGGAAATATCCCGGAAAGATACAAAAAAGCAATCCGCACCTTAGTGGGACAAATCCCCCTGTTTCTGGCCACAGCCCTCCCCGTTAAATATGCAAAAAAACGGTTAGGCACCCTGTTTACACTCTTCAACGGAGGCGTATTCGCCGGTGGCGGGCATATCCTTTACCGGGGAGAAAACCATTACATTCCGGTATCCGTTCCACCCGTTATACCTGAAAGTGCAATCCGGGTATCCACCTATCAGGCCCAAAAAAAGATATACAAATACGCCATTACCACCCCTTCGGCAAAGGATGCTTTAAAACTAAAAAAACAATTCGAAGAAACAGGCAACTACAACCTATTCACAAAAGGAAAACTACTGACATTAACCGATATAAAAGCAAATAAAAAAAACGGCCTGCTCCACCTGTGCCGGCAAGCCGGAATCAATCCGGCCGAAGCATTAGGAATGGGCGATACAGCCAACGATAGCGAAATGATCACCGCCACCGGCTACCCCTGCGCCGTACTAAATGCCACAGAAGACATAAAAGCAAAAGCCACCTACATCCTGAACCCCGACCAAATCCTAATGATGTTCAAAACAAAAGACCATTAAAAGTCCGGACACAAATTCAAATCTTACTCTTTGCCGCCCTTTTGCTATCCTTTTACAATCTTTTGCTGGCGCAGATTTAAATCTGTGCCTAAACCAACAGGTACTTTTTCCCTCTTGAGTTACTTTCAATACACCTTTTTTCACCCTCGTAGAGGGTAGCATATCTTAGCCCCCAGCGTTGTTCTAACGTTTATACATAGAGCCACATGAAACCTTCTGAACATGACTGCACCGAATGACGAGGATATAGCAATACCTACCCGGTTATTGACATTTTGATAATTTACAAAATGTCAA
>JAJQAZ010000028.1 GCA_021203545.1 Tannerellaceae bacterium
GTTTAGGGGTTGGGGGGGTTAGGCTGATTCGCCTTCCTATACTGTTTGGGAGTCATTCCAAACTTATTCGAAAACACTTTGAAAAAATTACCCCGGTTTACATATCCTGTTTTATAAAGGATCTCATCAATGGAATAGTTGGTGGTGATCAATAACTTTTCTGCTGTTTTTAATCTATACTCTTTGATGATATCACTTGGAGTCTGTTCAGTAACGGTTTTAATCCGGCGGTATAACTGGCGGGTACTGATACCCAGTGTGGAACTGATCAGTTCCACATTCAACTGCGGATCATTAATATTTTCTTCAATAATACGAATCATTTTATCGTAGGTAGCTTTGTCTTCCTTATGAACTAACTGTCCGTTTGTTAACTCATACGAACTGACTGCCGAACCATAATACTCTTTCAGATTTTTCTTCTGGGTCAGGAAACGTCCTACGATCTTCTCCAGATACTCAACATTAAACGGTTTGGTGATATACACATCCGCTCCCGACTCTATTCCTCTGATCTGCTCTTCCGCATCAATCTTGGCCGACAACAGAATCACAGGAATATGGCTCAACAAACGATTTTCTTTAATGTACCGGGTCAGGGATATTCCATCTACTCCCGGCATCATAATATCCGAGATCACCAGATCCGGTTGCCTGATCTTCATAAGTTCTTCCACTTCTGTCGAATCCTGAACCGGCATTACGTTGTATTTATCCACAAATATTTCAGTAATAAACCACAACATAGACGGGTCATCGTCCACAATCATCAACGTAGGTTTAGCCTGGTCGAACTCCTGGTCCTGCGACTCAAATGTCACCGGTTCTTCCTGTATTACCGGAATAGTATCCGTTGCAATAATCGGCATCTGTTCCTCGTTCTGTTGCAAAGGAGGCAATAAAACACGGAAAACAGTCCATTCATTGGGTTCGCTCTCTACTTCGATCGTACCTTCCAGCAAACTGACCATACTATGGCAGATAGCAAGGCCCAGACCGTTGCGTGATGATAGCCCTTTCTTACTTTCCACTTCAAATGTATCCAGAATCTTATACCGGTCAAAAATATCCGTCAGCCTGTCTGCCGGAATCCCTTTACCGGTATTGGATATCTCAATACAAAGCGCTTCTTTCTTTTCAAAAAGATCTACCCGGATAGTTCCTGTGTCCGGCGCATATTTAAAAGCATTCGAAATCAGATTCGTCACAATTTTATTGAGGCATCCGGAATCGGAGTTCTAATGGATGCCTTCCGGAATCCGTATTTCATACCGGATTCCTCTCGTCTCTGCCAATTCCGTAAAGGAATTGGATATATTAGTGATTATATCAGAAACCTGCAGGTTTCTGATATTCGGTAACATGTTACCGGTTTCCAAACGCCGGAACTCGATGAGTTCCTGAATCAGTTCATTTAATTTTTCAACATTTTGCCTCACTAACGTGGCATATTTAAGAATGTATTCATCTGAACCGGTATAAGAGATGATCCGCTCACACGGGCCATATATTAAGGTAAGAGGGGTACAGATTTCATGCGTGATGTTGGTGAAAAGCGCAACTTTGATTCGTACACCTCTTCTTTTTGCTGGCGGGTCAGTTTTTCAATCATGGTACTCTTCTTCATTTCGTACCACCGGCGCGTCAGGTGGGCTACCCCTATCATTAACAACACAAACAGGCCGCAATAAATAAAATAAGCCGTCCGGGTCTGATACCAGGGTGGCAGTATCGTGATCATCAACGATTGTGCTTCACTTTGCTTACCTGTAATATTGTTTCTGTACATGACTGATAGCGTATAGTTGCTGGGAGAAATATTTGTAAATGCATCCGATCCCGACTTTCCATTCTCAATCCAGTTACCACTTAATTCATCCAGCTTATAAAACCAGCTATAATCGTTCCCGTTAATATAATCAATCGCTGTAAAAGAGACAGAAAAGAAATTCTGGCTGTAATTCAGTTCCAGCTTTTTCCCTCTCTTTTTCTTATTCAAAAAAATCATGGATGTTATATTCACGCCCGAAAATAGAGAGATTAGTAAAATGGATATCCGGCATATAAATAGCCTGCGAATAATCATTCCCCTGAATGGTCAGAAAACCATTGATACCCCCAAACAGGATGAGACCTGTTTGCTCATCCTTGTAAAAAGCACCGTCGCTAAACTCGGTCACAGCCCTGTCATGATGTTCTTTAAAAGTCTGAAATGTTTGTTGAGCCGTATTGAAACGGATAATTCCCTGGTTGGTACTCAACCAGATGTTTTCTTCATCTTCAGCCAATATAGAGTGAACTGTATTATTGGGAAATCCCTGTGCTTCATTAAAGATACTTTTCTGTCCCTCATGCAGACACACCAAACCAAAACTGGTTCCAAACCAATATCCGTTCTCATTCTTCATAATAGAGAAAACATCGTTCACGGTCTGGTTGTCATTATCGTCAAACGTATAGATAGTGTAATCCTCTGTTTGGGTATTAAAACGAAAAGCGCCGAATCCCCGGTTTCCAAACCATATAATAGAATCGTTCTCCACAAAAGAGCTAAAAAAGTAGTTGGAAGATTTAGCCCCTCCATCTATCGTAAAATGTTTTGTTTCTTTTATTCCCGGTGAGACCTGACTGCCCGATAAAACAACTTTTACAATTCCTTCGCCCACGGTAGCCACCCAAAGTGTCGTATCATTCACTTCACAAATAGAATGTACATAACGTACCGGACGGTTTTCGTCAGACGAAAGCAACTCTTTTAACTCGCCTGTGGAATACGAATAGTAATTAATACCCTCTTCCGTTCCTACCCACAAAAGGGGTCGTTTACTTTCCGTAAAAGTATACACCGAATTATCAAACAGGCGGGAATTACCCGTATGAAGATGTACCACATCTTTATTCTCTATAGTTACATCCGGTTCATAATTCCTGATCTTTACAATTCCATCCCCTTTGGTTCCGATCCACAGGTCATTATGCGAATCCAGAAAAAGAGCGCGCACCGGGTTATTAACCGGGTACGGCAGGTTACTCAACGCATGCGAACGGAGAGAAAAAGAGTCAATGTAATACATAAAAACACCCTGGCCGTCTGTTCCTACCCATATCACATCCTGGTTCCGGTCTTTTACCAGGCAGAATATTCCCGAACGGATGTCAATTTCTGATATCTCATAAGATGATTTACGGCTTTTATTCTCTTTCAACCAGATCAGTCCGCTGGATTTAAATCCGATATAATAATCACTGTGATGAGAGATGATAGAAGAAATTTCACCCTTCTGCTGTATTTGCGAAGAAAGGTTACGGATATAGGTTGTTTTCATCTGGCCGGGCTCAAACCGGAAAAGATCAGACTTGTGGTCTACAAAGTAGATATCCCGGTTTTCATGAAATGTATAAAGAAATCCTTCCGGATGATGATACAAATGGTTCCGGATAAATTGCATATACTTACCATTCCGTTCTATCTGGTAAGTTACACAATTTTTGTCCCGGGTAAATACCCACAGTATATTATGGCGGTCAATTACAATATCCAGAATATTTTCAAAAGAGATATCATCCAGTTGGGCTTTATGAAACACATACGTATCATAATCAAAGTAACTGATCCGGTTATCTTCATTTATAATGTATATATCTTTTTCGTCGCTTACAGCAAAATAGCTTTTATTACTAAACTCTTTATAGGTTCGTATCCGCTTCGTCTTTTTATCAAACAGATCCAGGCTATAATTGGTCTGTACCCATAGCAACCCGTCTTCTCCTTCCACAATACTTTCAATCATGTTGCCGGATAACCTACTTTGTCCGTCTGTAGGTTTATAAATATCTATATGTAACCCATCAAAACGGTTCAATCCGTCGCACGAACCGAACCACATAAACCCGTCACGATCCTGGCAAACAGATTGCACAGCACTATTTGACAAACCGTTACGGCTCGAGAATTGCCGTAAACTATATCCCCGGGCAACAGGTACATTGGTTAAAAAACAAACAATTATTATACAAAATAACGTATAAATTCTTTTGTTCTTCATAAAGGTATTTTTAAGTAGTCGTATTATTCAATATAGGTTTTATTGTTAAAACCAGGTCATGCAAAAGTACGTTTTTTGTACCTGTAAAAACTATACTTATCCGTTAATTCTTTACCTGCAAAATTCTCATCAGATCATAAAAGTACGGTTTTTTGACAAATTAGAACGAATCCGTGACATCGTCTTATTTTCAGACTTCCCTGTCTCATTTTCGTACCAAACAGTATACGCTTCCGGTTTAGATTTGCGCTATCCAAATACCGGATACACAATATGCATGAATCTAATTAATTTGTAAATATAATATGAAAAAACGAAAATTATTAACATTTGCCTTATTACTAACAACACTTTCAGGTGGAAAAAATGTATACGCTACCAACTTTTATCTACCGTCTGATAATACACAGGTAGAATTATCTCTCACGAATAAGTATAAATGCCAACGTCCTGCACCCGAAAAGAGGTTATTCACCTCACCGGTTGTAGAAGAAGAAATTGTCCGGGTAAAAAGTTTGCTTACAAATGAAAAACTGGCCTGGATGTTTGGAAATTGTTTCCCAAACACGTTGGAAACAACTGTTCATTACCGTACAACCAATGGAAAACCGGATACATTTGTTTATACAGGTGATATTCATGCCATGTGGCTGCGCGATTCCGGTGCACAGGTTTGGCCGTATGTACAATTAGCCAACCGCGACCCGGAACTGCAACGAATGCTGGCCGGTGTTATCAACCGCCAGTTTATCTGCATCACGATTGATCCGTATGCAAATGCATTCAACGACGGCCCCGTAGGAGGTGAATGGATGACAGATTATACGGACATGATCCCCGAACTACACGAACGGAAATGGGAAATCGATTCGCTCTGTTACCCTATACGCCTGGCGTACCACTACTGGAAAACTACCGGCGACACGAGCGTTTTCGAAGAGGAATGGTTGCAGGCTATCGAACTGGTTTTAAAAACCTTCAAAGAACAACAAAGAAAAGACGGAGTAGGCCCTTACCGGTTCCAGCGTACAACACCCCGCGCCCTGGATACATTAAATAACGACGGACTCGGAGCTCCGGTAAAACCTGTCGGACTGATTGTATCTTCTTTCCGTCCGTCGGACGATGCTACTACGTTACAGTTCCTTGTACCGTCCAATTTCTTTGCCGTTACCTCACTCCGTAAAGCAGCTGAAATCCTGACTACCGTAAACGGCAAAACAGACCTGGCAAAAGAATGTACCGAACTGGCACAGGAAGTAGAAGATGCATTAAAAGAATACGCAGTCTATAATCACCCGGTTTATGGTCTTATCTATGCTTTCGAAGTAGACGGATTCGGCAATCACTTCTTAATGGACGATGCCAATGTTCCCAGTTTATTAGCCATGCCTTACCTGGGTGATGTAGATGTAAACGATCCTATTTACCAAAACACCCGTAAGTATGTGTGGAGCGAAGACAACCCTTACTTCTTCCGTGGTAAAGCCGGCGAAGGCATCGGTGGCCCACACATCGGATATGATATGGTATGGCCTATGAGTATTATGATGAAAGCCTTTACCAGTCAGAGCGACGAAGAAATAAAAGAGTGCATCCGGATGCTGGTCAACACAGATGCAGATACCGGCTTTATGCACGAATCGTTTCACAAAGATGACCCTACGAACTTTACCCGTGCCTGGTTTGCCTGGCAGAATACCCTTTTCGGAGAATTGATCCTTAAACTGGTAAACGAAGGTAAAGTGGACTTGTTGAACCAGCTTTAACCAGCTGATATCCTGACTTTTTAGACCAAAAAATATTGTTAATTCTTAAATTAAATCCTATGATGGCAAACAGTAGCTAACAGTTTATGTTTCGTAGTGCCGGGCATTCCGCTCCGGCACAGCACAATCCGAGATTAACACCTTATTATTAATTAGTTATTACAAACTATGACAAAAAAAATTATTATGAAAATGTTTTGTCTGAAAGCAGGCACCAAATGGTTGCACAGATGCCTTATGCTGGCAGCTTTTTCCGGCCTGCTCCTCAACACTGCCCGGACAGAATCGGTTGAAGAGTCTGCTATAGCGGCTCTCCAAATGCAAAAAGATGTCACCGGTGTAGTATTAGATGAGTTCGGCGACCCGGTCATCGGTGCATCCGTATCCGTAGCAGGTACAACGAACGGAACAATTACCGACGTTGACGGTCGTTTCACCTTACAAGGTGTACCCGACAATGCAACCCTAAACGTATCCTACCTGGGATACCAAACCGTAACATTACGTGTAGACGGCAGAACCAACTACACCGTAACGTTAAAAGAAGATTCTCAATTAATTGACGAAGTAATTGTTATCGGGTATGGTACTACAACTAAAAAGAGCGTAGTAGGCGCTGTAGACCAGATCGGTTCCAAAGTAATCAAAGACCGTCCGGTAGGAAATGTTACCCAGGCATTGCAGGGAGCATCTGCCAACCTGATCATTCAGCAACGTAGTTCGGATCCTACCGATAACAAGCTGAATATCAACATTCGTGGTATCAGTACCATGAACGATAACTCCCCACTGATCGTTATTGACGGTATGACATCTGACTCCGGCAGTTTGAATCGTTTGAATCCAAATGATATTGAAACTGTAACCGTATTGAAAGATGCAGGTAGTTCTGCTATTTATGGTTCGCGTGCTGCAAATGGGGTAATTCTTGTTACAACGAAAAAGGGACGGGTTGATATGAAACCTGTAGTTTCTTTCAATGCTTCCGTAGGTTCACAGAATCCGAATATCCTATTGAAACCGCTACCTGCTTATCAGAATGCGTTGCTCCGTAATGATTCAAAAGTGAATGCCGGTCTTGCAGCGGAGTTTACTCCGGAGCAAATCAGGGAATTTGCCAATACTCCGGATGCTGAATGGGGATTGAAAACGATTTCCAGAAATGCTTTACAACAAAATTATAATGTAAGCGTACAGGGTGGGTCTAAAAGTACGACATACATGATTTCGTTTGGTTATTACGACCAGGAAAGCAACTGGGTAGGACAGGATTTCGGAACAGAACGGTATAACTTCCGGAGTAACCTGATTACTGACATAGGTCGCCTGAAATTAACGACGATTATGGCTTATAACAGAGTAAACTCTACCACAACTCCCTTCTTCCATATCGCCGATGCTATGCGTACGGCTACTTATCCTGAATATAATTTATATCCTGATGAAGATGGAAAATATTATAATAACACAACGCACGCGGAAGGTAACCTACTTGCCACATTGACCCATGGAGGCAATACTAAAAACGATAATGACCATTTTCAGGGTATTGTAAACGGTGAGTTTGATATATGGAATGGGCTAAAAGCAAAAGCGTTATTTGGGTATGAACTCCGTCAGGAGCATCGTTTAATCAGAAACAGATATTATCCGGTTTATAGCTTTACCAATCCCGATCAAATTGTAAATGCGGGAAGCAGTAATGGCTTCCATGTTGAAGATTATAATGGAAAAATAACAACACTTAATACACAATTTCTATTAGATTATAACCGTACTTTCAACGGAATACATACTGTATCGGCTATGGCCGGCTATACGCAGGAAATGATCCGTGAAGGACGAAACGAAATTAAAAGAAAATACGTAGGATCAGAATTGTATGAGGATACAGATGATACCGACTATGACACAGGAAGTTATAATTCACCTGACCATACTACCGAACGTGCCATTTATTCGTGGTTAGGCCGTATCCACTATTCGTATATGGATAAATATTATGCGGAAGTAAGTGCCCGTTACGACGGTTCTTCCAAATTCGCTTCTGAAAACCGTTGGGGTTTCTTCCCGTCTCTTTCCTTAGGCTGGCGGATATCAGAAGAAGATTTCATGGTTAATTATAAAGAAAAATTCGGAGACATAAAGATCCGGGGGTCTTATGGTGTGTTAGGTAATCAGAATGTGGATGATTATCAATATTTCACTACTTACGAAACTTACTCAAATGGATATGCTTTTAATGATAATGCGGTTACTACTGCCGGCTATACATTCGGTAACAGAAGTTTGAAATGGGAAACTACCACTACGTTTGATATTGGGGTCGACATGGCTTTCCTGAATAACTCTTTACAGGTAAGCGCCGACTATTTTAATAAATATACAAAAGATATATTATTAACCCCTCAAACTCCTTCTACTCTTGGTGGTGCAGTACCCAAAGCCAATATGGGAGAAATGCGGAACCAGGGATGGGAAGTTACTATCAACTACAATTTGAGACATGGTGATTTTGAACATTCATTTGGGTTTAATATCGGAGATTCCTTTAATAAAGTGGTAAAATTCGGAGATGAGTCTATACAGGATGTTGGAGATGAAATCAAACGAATTATTCGTGAAGGTCTGCCATTTAATAGTTATTACGGATACAAGACCGATGGCTTTTATCAGAACTGGGACGAAATACAGCAAGCTCCAATAACCGGTATTGATTTGCAACCGGGAGATGTACGGTACGTAGACCGCAATGGAGATGGTATTATCAATGAAGCCGACCGGTTTGTTTTAGGCAATGCTTTTCCACGTTATACATTTGGTTTTAATTATATGTTTAATTGGAAAGGAATTGACTTTAATATGTTATGGCAGGGAGTGGGTAAACGTACAATGGGGCTACGGGGCGAAATGATCGAACCATTTCACGGTAGTTATTATGTAGTAATGTTTGAGCATCAATTAGATTATTGGACACCCGACAATCCAAATGCCAGATATCCACGTCTGATCAATTCGCAATCGCCTTCTTATAGCTATAATTATGGTAAAGGTTCGGATCTAAATATGCAAAATGCAGCTTACTTACGTCTGAAAAATCTTCAAATAGGCTATACAATACCTAAAAATATTTCCAGAAAAGTTGGTTCTAACAAAATTCGTGTATATGCAACCGGACAGGATTTATGGACTATTTCGAAATTAAAATTTATGGATGTGGAACATAATGAATTTGGAGGTAATATGAATGTAGACGGTTATGGAAATAGTGGACGTAACTATCCGACAACCAGATATTATGGTGGTGGTATTGAAATTGAATTTTAAATAATAAACAATCTATGAAAACAAAATTGATAAAATACACCTCTATCTGTTTATTGGTGGCAAGCTATCTATTAGTAGGTTGCGTGGAACTGGAAGTAACTCCAAATAACAAATATTCCGACGAAACATTCTGGACTTCCGTAGAGAGAGCGAATGCTTTGTTAAGTATGGGATATAACCAGATGATGAATTCAGACCGGATTTTCAGGGATGAACGATTAAGCGATAATCTTTATAACGGATATGGTAATCCGGCTGAACGATTAATACAAACCGGTATTGCAACAACAGCCACCGGTATTTTTGCTGACGAATGGAAAGATTCGTACGGCGGAATCAAAACAACTCATACATTTCTGGCAAATATCGACAGATTGAATGCTGATGAAGCTTTAATTGAACGAATGAAAGCGGAAGCACGTTTCATACGGGCTTTTATATATTTCCGCCTGACAAACTGGTATGGAGATATCCCATTCTTTAAAGAAGATATTGACCTGGAAACAGCTCAAACAATTTCCAGAACTTCACAAAGTACTATTGTGGAATTTCTTCATCAGGAATTGGATGAAATTGCCGAAATACTTCCTGCATCTTATTCCGGATCCGATAAAGGACGTATTACCAGTGGGGCAGCAGTTGCATTAAATGTACGGATAGCATTAAATTTCAACAATTGGGATAAAGTAATTGAGTGTACGGACAAACTGATAAATTCTACCAAATATGGTGATTATGATCTTTTTGAAAATTATCAGGAACTCTTTTTTTATGATAATCAATATAATAAAGAGATTATTCTGGACATTCAATATGCAACTACTTATAGAACCTGGAGCAATATTTTTGCCTATGTCCCTTTAAGTCTGGAAGGTACAGAATATATTAATGCAAGCCCTACACAGGATTTAGTAGACTCTTATCTGATGTTGGACGGATCTAAATGGAATGAAAACCAGCCTATGTATGATGACCGGGACCCTCGTTTAGATATGACCATTATACGGCATGGCGGTGTTATTAAAACAAAACAGGGAACAAGTTATACTGTTAATATTGACCCTAATAATAATCCAAATAGTAATGATTATGCCGGACGTCAGAATGGAACTCAAACAGGGTATTTCTATCATAAATATTATGACGCCAATCCGTTGGCCTGGACAAACAATACAAGTTGGTCATGCAATATCAATATCCCTACTATTCGTTTTGCAGATGTATTATTGATGTATACAGAAGCCATGTACGAAAAAGGGCAAATGAATGCGGAGGTATGGAATAAAACAATTAAACGTCTACGGGAACGAGCTGGTTTTATAGCTTCTTCAGCACTGGATTTCCCTGGAAATACAAGCGATTTACAGGACATTATCCGTAACGAACGAAGAGTAGAATTAGCACTGGAAGGACTTCGTATTTTTGATATTCGCAGGTGGAATATTGCACATATTGTATTATCCAAACCATTCAGGGGTGCTAAATTCGACAAAAATGGTACTGACTACTTTGAATTCCCGGCCGGAAGTTTTGGTACCCGGGACTACCTTTGGCCTGTACCTCTTCAGGAACTACAAATTAATCCTAACTTAGGACAAAACACAGGTTATTAATGCCTGTAACATTTATAATTAAGAGTTATAACAAATAAAAAATGAAAGAAATGAATAATAAGATATTATTTGCTCCAATCGCATTTTTAATGTTAGTATTCGGTGTGTTTACCAGCTGCGACGACGATAAAGAGTTTAAAAATGTGGCTATTACGGCTGTTGAAAAACTATATGAACCTACAGATGGTAAAGTAATTACACTGGAAAATGTGAGTGGAATATTTTTTGAATGGGAAAAAGCGTATGCTGAAGATAATAGCATTGTTTATTATGAGGTATTATTTACCAAAGAAAATGGAGATTTTTCTAATCCGGATTATGTATTAACATCAAATAATAATGGTTCACTCCCCAGTGTAACACTCTCGGCAAAGGAGATGAACCGGATTGCCGGATTACTTGGTATAGAAATGGGAGGAAAAGGTACTATTAAATGGACAGTACGTTCCAACAGAGGACTCAATACAATGTTGGCCAAAGAAACAAAAGAATTCAGTGTTATCCGGTTAAGTTCTATAGACCTGGAGGGTGCAGATCTCTATATTGGAGGTGATGGTGCAGAAGCCGGACGTAAATTTGTGGATAAAGGAAACAATGTATTGGAAATTTACACACAATTAAAAGCAAACCAGGAATTTTATCTGTACTCAGAAAAAAATGAAGAAATCCGTTATTTCGAATTGACTAATGATAATAGCGTCATCAAAGAAGTAGAAAATATGGAATCAACAACAGTAAATAACAATGCTGTTTATTGTATAACTGTAGATTTAGATGCTCGCACTGTCAATTTCTCGACTATTGATAAAATAACTATTTTCTTCTGCTGGACAAGCGCACAGGCTGAATTTACTTATCAGGGGAATGGAACCTGGTTCCTTTCCGGTTATAATGTCGAACTGGTATCTACAGACTGGGGATTTGATGAACGTTATAAATTTGTATATACAACTAATGGCAGCGCGGTACATTGGGGACAAAAAAATCCAAATGATTCGCGGCCTACTTTATCCTCTAATCAGGAATACTGGGATCTGGCACCTCAGTCAGGTACCGGAGCATGGGACGGTGAACCATTTAAATTCCCTAACGAAGTTTGTGATGCGGATGATCTTTCTAAGTATTTAACAGATATCACTATCTATATGAATGCAGAAGAAGGTTATACACATCAATTCTCAAATATCCGTGAAAAATAATAGTACTAAAAAAATAATATATGAAAAAATATTTTATATTAGGTATTATCCTGTTAATGATCACTTCCTGCGAGGTGAAAGACGAATATACGTATATTAGTCCTATACCGGCAGAAGTATCGTCGTGGACAGCATTAGCAGATAGTAGTGGAAGGGCATTTATTGAAAACTTCTGGAACAACGACACAAAATGTTTCAACGACCGGATTGATGGATATTACTCACCCTATTCGTACTGGCCTCACGCACACGGATTAGATGTATTGGTAGATATATATCTTCGTACCAAAGACGAAACTGTTAAACAATACATTTATGATGCACATGCCGGCATTAAAGAACGTAACTATGCCGGAGATACATTCTGGAATAATTATTACGATGATATGGCATGGCACGGAGTTGCACAGCTTCGGGTACTACAGGAGGTAGACGGCTCCTGGGCTAATTACGAAGAATCAGCCAAACAACTTTGGGAATGGATTACCGAAGGATGGACGGACGACGATGGAGGTGGCATCGCCTGGAATCATGAAGATAATGCAGCTGGTAAAAGCAAAGGTCTTCCGAGTAATGGTCCGGCTTGCATCATTGCCGCGCGCAGAGCACAAAAATATCCGGATGAAGTAATCAATGGATACACCAACCTGGAATGGGCACACCGGATATATGACTGGATGAGATATAACCGGGTCATACTTTCTACCGGACGTGTATATGAGCACATAGACGACACAAACGGAGATTACTCGTACGATGTGGGAACATTCATCGGATCAGCTCTGGAATTATACGACATTACCGGAGAAATTACCTATATGAATGATGCGATTAAAGCAGGCCACTATCATATCCGTAATAATATAAATTCATCTAACCGGGTTATGACTGATTACGGCGAACAGGTAGGAGATGGTGGGGTCACGATTGTAACCTGTTCAAAGGCATCTTCGTCCGTTACTTCACGTTACTTATCCAGCATCCTGATTTACCTGCAGAAGACAGAGCGCAGTTTATCGATTGTATGGAACACAATGCCAAATATCTCTGGTATCAGGGTACTCAGAAATCACCCATTGTTCTTCATGCCCCAAGTTGGTGGGAACTGCCTGAAGAAGGTGTATTCTGGGGCGACCTGAATGCAAATATCAGTGGAGCGGCCATGATGGAAGCGATGGCAGTACTGGAAAAAGGTGGTTATCTTAAATAAGATTGGATTGGTTTTTTTATCCTTAGTTTTAATAGGTTGATTGAAATCTCAACGTTTTAAGGCTTTTTTAAGAGGGTATGCCGGGATGGCATACCCTCTTTTTATGTATCACTTTTTTGTTTATCTTCGTGGGTATGAAACTTATAAACGAAAACCTACTTGATAAAGTAACCACAGAGGCGCAATCATCTGCGCGGTTACGAATGAATTATAACTTCCACGAAAAACTGGATGATCCTATTAACCGGCTGATCAATGCCATTGAACCGGAAAGTTATCTGCGCCCTCACCGGCATCTGAATCCGGATAAAGAAGAAATATTCCTGATATTGCGGGGAAGTGCCGTTCTTTTCCTGTTTGATGAAACCGGAAATATAACAGAACAAATCCTACTGAACCCTAAACAGGGCTCATATGGTGCAGAGATCGGCCCGGGTGTTTGGCATACACTACTGATTTTGGAAAGCGGTACAGTGATATATGAAGTAAAACAAGGCCCCTTTGCCCCTCTTTCACCCGAAAACTTCGCTCCCTGGAGCCCTGCACCGGAAGCTACGGAAGATGTGAAGAAGTATATGGATACTTTACGGAAGTTAGTGAAATAATTTAAAGTATGGAGATCCGGTAAATTTTTCGCTGGCCTTTCGCTGGCGCAGATTTAAATCTGTGCCTAAATGAACGAACTGTAAAGAAGTACGGATTTAAATCCACACTAGCGAAGGCTTAGTTAAAATGGATTACAAATCCATAGTTCAACAAGCGGGGATTGCAAATCCCCTTAATCCAAAATCCAAAGAATCCAAATTTTAAAAATATTTTATTCCTCTGTTCTTTTGTCTCCATTTTTCATTTTTCGTTTTTCATTTAATCCCCTTCGGCAATTATCATTTGGCAGTTTTTGCAATCGAACTGCAGACGGAGCCTAGTCTCTTTATACAGAAGATAGAAGGGTTCTTTGTAAGGATGTGAAGTTTTTTGTTTAACCGGACACCAACCCATGCTATATTTCAGACAGTGACGGGTGAACATTAAGGGTACATTCCGTTGGGGGGTTATTTCAAAAGCCGGATCCACCTGTTTTACCTGATGTTGTACATAAAAGGCTTTTGCCTGCGAATTAGATACATTGCCCAGATAGGTCAACTGTTTTTCGGGATAAGGAATAGCTGTGACCTCTTTACCTCTTTTTCTTATCTCGCGCCGGTAACGGATTTTACGGGTACACAATAATTTATCAATTGCATTCCTACGCAAAGTTGTAAGCAAAGAAGAAGGTACAAACCAGTTTTCTGTAGATTCTATTTGGATATCAATAGCTTCGAAAATTGTATTTCCCAACCGGGACAACTGATTGGTTATGTTTTCCTGCTGGCTTTTACGGGCGATCTCTTTTTCAAAAACTTCATGCACAATAGCCCGTGCTCCTGAACAGTCTTCTATTTCTAACGAAAACCCGGCAGTACTCTCCCGGAAACAGAGCCGGACAGGCATCTTTCGTTCGGCAGTTGGTTTGGATAATTCCTTTTCAAAAGCGATATCGTAATTACGGTACAAAACTGTTTTAGGTGAAATAGCCGGCATCTCTAAGGGATAAATGCGGTTCTCTTCCGCTTTGTTCACACGGAAGCCGGTTAACTGTCCGGCAGAATTAAAGTATACCAAACCGTCTCCATTATTCAATTCACGCTTTAATCCGGATACAGTAAAATATCCTTTCCGGATCTCTTTTACCCGGCCTACCTCCTCTCCTATCGATTTAGGTGTATCGAAAGAGGTTATCTCTTTGGTTCGTCCGTTAAGGAAATAGGAAGTGAATCCACGGTTAAAACTTTTTTCAGGAACAGGTTGAAAAGAGAAACGGCTATCCCCATCGGATGAACGGATATATTCCTTACGTCTTTCCAATATTTCATCCAACCGGGTACGGTACCAGGCTGTGATGTTCTTTACGTAAGTTATATCTTTTAACCGGCCCTCTATTTTGAAGGAAGTAACTCCGGCATCCAGTAATTCTTCCAGTTGTCCGGTACGGTTCATATCTTTAAGAGAAAGCAGGTGTTTACTGTTTACAATTTCCTGTCCTGTAGCATCTGTCATTTTATAAGGCAGGCGGCAATATTGCGCACACTCTCCCCTGTTAGCACTACGACCACCCAGTGCCGCACTCAGATAACATTGTCCGCTGTAACTTACACAAAGGGCTCCATGTATAAATACTTCCAGCGGCACAGTTGTTTCAGAGGCTATCCGACTTATTTCGGATAAAGACAATTCACGGGCCAACACGACCTGCGAAAAACCTACATCCTGCAGGAAGCGTACTTTTTCTACCGTCCGGTTATCCGTCTGGGTACTGGCATGCAGAGGAATAGGTGGAATATCCAGTTGAGTAATCCCCATATCCTGTACGATCAGTGCATCTGCTCCGGCTTCCCACAACTCCCGTATTAACCTCTCTGCCTCTTTAAGTTCATCCTCTTTGAGGATCGTATTGAATGCTACATATACCCGTACATTGTATTGGTGGGCATATTCACTCAACTGCCGTATATCTTCGATACTGTTTCCGGCAGCAGCACGCGCACTGAAGCGGGGAGCCCCTATGTAAACAGCATCCGCCCCGTGGTTAATTGCTTCAATACCACAGGCCAGATCTTTTGCCGGAGCCAACAGTTCAATAGAACGGATACCTTTTTTCATTTATGAAAGGTCTCCTAAATGGCGTATATCTTCGAACCGGAATGGTGTTTGCTGATATACATAATAGTTGAGCCAATTGGTAAATAACAGATTGGCATGCCCACGCCAGCGCACAACAGGCCCCTGCGAAGGATCATTATTACGGTAATAATTAACCGGCACATCAATAGGTAACCCTTTATTTACATCACGGACATATTCGTCGTTCAGGGTATAAGGAGAATACTCCGAATGTCCGGTAATAAAAATTTCACGTCCGCCACGTGCCATAACCATATAAACACCCGACTCTTCACTTTCCGATAAGAGTTTAATTTCCGGAACTTTCAGGATATCTTCCCGGCGTATCTCCGTATGGCGGCTATGAGGCACAAAAAACTCTTCATCGAATCCACGGAAAATAGGAAGAAACGGTTCCCGGACCGTATGCCGGAAAACACCAAACATTTTAGATTCCAGCGGGTATTTAGGCACATCATAAAAATGATACAAGCCTGCCTGAGCAGCCCAACAGATATATAAAGTAGAGGTTACATGCGTACAGGCCCAGTCAAAAATACCTGTAATCTCCTGCCAATAGGTTACATCCTCAAATTCCATTTGTTCTACCGGTGCACCTGTAATAATCATCCCGTCATAATAATCGGAGGCTATCTGATCAAACTCCTTGTAAAACTCCTGCATATGTTCGATAGGGGTATTCTTGGGTGTATGGCCTTTTATTTTCATAAAATCCACTTCTATCTGCAGAGGAGTATTACTTAACAAACGGATCAGATCTGTCTCCGTTGTTATCTTTAAAGGCATCAGGTTGAGTATAACTACACGCAAAGGACGGATATCCTGTTCGGAGGCCCGGAGGGAATCCATTACAAATATCTGCTCTTTCTTCAGCAGTTCTATTGCCGGTAAGTTTTTCTGTAAATTTAAAGGCATTTGTGTTTCCTCTTGTTTGTTCACACAAAAATAGGAAACAATTGACAATTGACAACCTGCAATTGACAATTATTTGAGAATCTTTCCTATATTTGCTTACATACAGATAAAGCCTATGAAGTATTTACTTAAAAACAAAGGCCTTTAATCTATTGACAAATATGGTATTAATCTCCCCACTTGAGAGACTGTGTAAAAACACTCCTGGTTCTTTGATAAAGTTACAAATTGTAAGTGATTACCCCGAAGCGGGTAAAATGTGACTAACCCCGGGTGCAACCCGGGGTAGGCAGAAACCCTCTTTATAACAACCCTGAAAGGGTTGAACCCTCTTCAGGGTTCATAGAGTAGATTAGCTTTCTGCCACGGGTTTCACCCGCGGTTAATTACATTCAAGCCCTTTGGGCTTACAAGCTGTAACTTTTTGATTTTACAATTTAGTTTTTATACAGGCTTTTGAGAGGGAAAATAGAAACAAATCGACACTTTACAATCTTCCGGGCACTACTAATTACAAATCCCTCAATTCAGAAGTAATATCGCAGACTTAACCTGACATTTTAACACACAACACCACACAATCCAATCAATTTAACACAAAATCACAAAAAAACAAAACAGGCCGGATTACTCAAAGCCGGCTTTCAGAATAGGTGAAAAAAATGTACACCGTAACCGTTGACCTGGCTACGTGTAACGGATGCCCCGGTTACACGTAAGCGTTAGTTCGTCTACGCGTAACCGGAGTATCCGTTACACGTAAGCGGGGCAAAAACTAAGCGTAACCGGATCACCAAAGTAGAAAAGAGGACAGAACAGCAAAATTTCAGAGCCGGATAAAGCTCTTTTTGCTCTGTTTTTGTTCTGGTTGCTCCATGAATCCGGATGAGATGAAAGTAACATTTTTCCGGTTTTATTTCTCTTCTCCTTACCTCTTTATAAAATGCTCATGCGGAAAATAAAAATCACCCGGCAAACTGTTATTCTTTTCACACGAAAGAGATCAATCTGTATTTTCTTAACTCCGCAAGAATCGAATATTTGGAAGCAGCCCTGTACCTGTAACCATACAGAAGATTCTCGCGAGGTTTAGTTTGACATTTTGCCAATTTACAAAACGTCAGAATATCACTCCGCTTTTATTCTTTCTACCGGGTTTTCGTTGGCCGCTTCGTAGCATTGAATAAATACGGTAATAAAAGAGATAAACAGGCAAAAAGCACCGGCAGCAACAAAAATCAATGGATTCAGGGAGATACGGTAACTATATCCGGATAACCAATCACGCATAATATACCAGATAAAAGGGGTTGCAATCACAAAAGCGATCCCTACATACCCCATAAAAACAAACACCAGTTTTTTTAGTATCTGGGAATTATCCGAACCAAAAACTTTGCGTACGGCTACTTCACGGGAACGCTGACGAATAAAGTAAGTAGACATAGCAAACAAACCCATGAAAGAGATAACCAGTGCAATGAAGGTAAACAGCATAACAATTTTTCCTGTCCTGATTTGGGGAACCATTGTATTTTTTAGAAGCGTATCCATAAAATCCCCTTTAAAAGGAGTACCGATAATCTCCCGGTAACAGGCTTCTACCTGTTCATAAACAGCCTACTGATCTCCCTCTGTTTCCAGGCTTACATACCAGGGACGGTCATCTCCCCTGAAAGACTCCTCATTCCGGATACCCAACAAAATACCATGCAAAGGTTCATTTCTGTTCTGCAGCCAAAGGTCGTCTATAATACCTGCTATAGGAACATTCCAATCGCCAAACATAACAGAAGGTGTATCTTTATCAATTCCCATTTCACGGAGTGCCTGCCCGGAAAAATAAAAACCATCTTTGGTGGCCAGTTGATTATCCTGAATAATCTTTATCCCAAACATCTCCATGAAATCGGGATCCACATCCAGACGATACAAACCAATCTGCCCTCCTTCGTAGGAAAGTAGTTCATTATTAAACAACCCTAAAGGAAGCCCACGGCTATATCCCACCCGTTTTACTCCCGGAAGACGGGACATTTCACGCCGTAAAGTTGTAAACTCTTCGTCAGCCATGTTATTGGAAGCAAACTGCAATATATTATTTGTGTTATAACCTAAAGGAGCTTTCAATAAATGGTTGATCTGTAAAAGCATTGTTAGAGAGGCTGTGACCAGGGATATGGTGATCATTTGCTGAAAGACAATAAATATTTTACTAAAAACCATTTTTGTCTGGTGCCGGAACTCACCCTTCATCACATTCACCGGCTTTGCGTTAGAAATAACCACAGCCGGTAATAGTCCGGCTATTATACCAACCAAAATAATAAACAGGAATGCAACAAGTATATTTAATGGAGTCAGGATAGACTGTAAATCCAGGCGTGTTTCAAGCAATTGCCCGGCAGAAGGAAGCAACAGGTAAGCCAGAAAGAGAGCCACCCCACAGGAGATCAATGTCAAAACAACAGACTCTATAATCAGGCGTAAAAATAATTCGAGGCGTTCCGAACCCAGTAAACGCCGGGTAGCCATTTCTTTGGCCCGGAATCCGGCCTGCGCAACAGTCAGGTTTATATAATTCACCACAGCAAATAATAAAACAACAAAACCTACGGATAAGAGCGTAAGAACAAAACGATAGTTACCTTTTCGTAAAAAATGGGTATAATGGACCGGTATCTCTGAAAAATAGACATCTTTGAGGGGTACTAATATGGCTCCGCTGTACATACCTGTTCTATATGGCCAGAAAATATCCTTCAGATAAGTTTCTATCTCGTCTGTTTTGCTCTGCAGATTTGCCTGTTCTTTCTCCTGTATAAAAAGAATGGATGAACCTACATGAGACATATTAGGATCTATAAAACCAGGCATGAGTACTTTCAGCAACTGGGACGAAATAAGCATATCGCAATAAGTAAGCGACGAGTTCCGAATATCTTCCATGACCCCTCCTACAATAACAGTTTCATTATCGGTTAATATAATCCGTTGTCCGATAGGGTCCTGACCGGGAAAACAGGCGCGGGCAAACGATTCCGAAATAATAATTTCATCCTGTGTAACAAGAGCCTGGCGGGGATCTCCCTGTAAAAGCTTAAAAGAAAACATATCAAAAAACTCTTTATCCGCAAAAGTAATATCCGCATTTACTTTTTCGCCGTTTATAAAGAAAAGCCCTTCTTTCAGAAGACTATTTACCGTACATGTTTTATCAATCTCCGGGAAGCGGTCTTTCAGATAGTCACCCAACAAAAAAGCCATACCAAAGTTTTCCTGGCTGGCAAGAGCATATATTTTATCCCCGTTTTCATGAAAACGGTCGGTCGATAATTCCTGTGAAGTATAGGTCGCAATCAGAATGACAAATGCCAATGATATAGAAAAACCACATATATCAATAAAGGTATAGACTTTGTTCTTCCCTAAAAATGTGAAAAATGACTTTAAATTAAACAGATGATCCATATTATACCGGTTTACTCGTTTTATCTGATTAAAAACAAAGTCTGTGCCAAAACAGTCAAAACACTAACTATCAAAACAATAACAAAACAAGTAGAATATATAAGATGTACAAAAATTAGACATTAATGTACAAAATATTTACAGTTCCACCGATGTAGGAATGACACCCCTGCTATCAACTTAAGTATTTTTGCGGGCTTTTTGCTGACTTTTTGCTGGCGCAGATTTAAATCTGTGCCTAAACTAACAGACGATAAAGAAACAAAGATCAGCTAAAGCCGATTTTTTAGACGGAGGGAATCCCGATAAAACCGGAATGTTCCAGGAAGATTTATTTTAGATTTAATCTATTGACAAATAGGATTTATTCTCCCCTCTTGAGAGGAGCCGTATGTAGCTGGGATTACAAATCCCAGGACTCAAGGCACCGGGATTGCAAATCCCGGTGATCCAGTATCCCGATGATCCAGTACAAACCTGTAGTTTTATACTTTCATCCGGAAAACTTATTCTGTCTTTCAGAAACCGCCACCTAATGCTTTATATAATTGTACGGTAGCTAACAACTGCTTTAACTGTGAATTGTTAAGTGCAATCTGGGCATCCAATAGGCGACGTTGGGCATCCAGGACATCCATATAACTGGTTATTCCGTTTATATATTGCAGGTACGAGAGACGGGCATAGGTATCGGCAGCTACTTCCAGGCGGGCCTGGGCTTCACGGGCCTCTTTTATTTTACGGGCACTGATGATTGCATCGTGTACCTCTTTGAAGGCTACCAGTACACTTTTTTGATAACTGTATAGTTCCTGTTCGTAACGGGCTTTTGCGGCACGTACCTTGGCTTTGTTACGTCCCATGGCAAATAAAGGGTGTATGAGGTCGAGGTTGATAAACCAGGCCGGACTTTTCAACAGATCAACCAAGTATTCACTCTCCCAGCCACCGTTACCGGTAATACGTAGTTTAGGGAACAGATCGGTCTGGGCTACTCCTACTTTGGCATTGGCTTCTACCAGTTTCTGTTCGGCACGTCGCAGATCAGGACGTCTCTGTAAAAGAGCAGACGATAACCCTACCGGCAATGATTCCGGCAATTGTTGTTCGCTAAGAGACATACCACGGGGTATTTCTTCTGCATGATATCCCAACAGGAGAGCTAAATCACTTTCTTTGATTTTTACCTGCCGTTCCAGATCCGGTAAAAGGGCTTCCGTCCGGGCCAACTCTACTTCGGCCTGGCTAAAAGCAGTCTCGGATGTTAAACCACCCTCAAAGCGTAATTTCGCCAACCGTACACTTTCCCGGCGGGCAGCTACTGTATGGCGGATAATATAAAGTTCCCGGTCCAGCGCACACAATTCAAAGTATTTGGTTGCCACCTCGGAAACTATAGTTAATTCCAGTGCTTTCCGCGCTTCTACGCTTTGCAGATAAGCAGCCAGGGCAGCATCATTATTCCAGCGAAGGTTTCCCCACAGGTCTACTTCCCAGTTTAAAAAAGCTTTAGCCGACATTTCCGGATCATTTTTCAACGCATCACCTCCGTAATTCAATTGCTCCTTCTGCAAATTATAGAGCATTTCGATATCCGGAATCAGTTTAGAGAACGATATACGATGCTGCTCCTTCATTTCGGTAATACGGGCAATTGCCACCTGAATATCTTTATTATTCTCTAAAGCCGTATGAATAAGATACTGCAGTACCTCATCCGTAAAAAGTTCCTGCCAGGTAAGCTCTGTTATAATAGAATCTTCAAGTGTCAACTGCCCATTATCAATTGTCAATTGATTAAGTTCCGGCAACTCCATTTCCGGGCGTATATAACGCTTTCCTATTTTACAGGAAGAGAGGAAAGCCACAGATAGTATAATAAACAGTATATATTTTGTTCTTCCCATAATTACTTCCTTTTTAATATTTTCTCCATTCTCATATTAGCTTTCACTTTATAGATAAGCACAAAGAAAAACGGAACAATCACAATACCGGCTGTAATAGCCACTAACATCCCGTAAAACACGCCGGTTCCGATACTATGGCGTGCTGCCGAACCGGGGCCACTGGCTAATAAAAGAGGTAACATTCCCAATATAAACGCCAGCGATGTCATCAGAATAGGGCGGAAACGCAGGCGGGCAGCATGTATGGCAGCCTGTGCCGGCGCAATGCCCTGGTCCACCTGTACTTTAGTAAACTCTACAATCAGAATCGCATTCTTTGCGGCAAGCCCCATAAGGGTTACCAGACCAATCTGGAAATAGATATCATTATTTAATCCGCTTATCCAGATACCCAGATAAGCCCCTAACGTAGCAACCGGCAGTGAAATGATTACAGCAATCGGAACAATCCAGCTCTCATATTGTGCAGCAAGGAAAAGGAAAACAAACAGGAATACCAACGCCAGCACCATACCGGTTTTACCGTCGGTCTGTTTCTCCTGATAAGAAAGTCCACTCCAATCTACCGCTATGTTTTCCGGCAAACGCTGGTCTACAATCCGTTGTACCGCCGCCATAGCATCTCCGGTACTGTATCCCTGGGCCGGGATCGCATTAATAGAGGCTGCGTTAAACATATTAAAGCGTTTAATAGTACCCGGACCGGTTGTATAAGAAGTGGTACCCAATACCGTAAGTGGTATCATAGATCCGTTTTGTGCCCGTACAAAATAAAGCCCCAGATTATCCTGTGTAGCCCGGTATTCGGCTTCTGCCTGAATATATACACGGTATACACGGTTAAACATATTAAAATCGTTTACATACACCGCACCTAAAAATGCTTTCATAGTAGAAAATATATCCGACAGCGGGATACCCAGATTCTTAGCCCGGTCACGGTCTACATCAAAATACAACTGAGGGATCTCAGATTGTAACGAAGAAGATACATTCCGTAACTCCGGAGCCTGGGATGCATATGCCAGAAATGTATCCACCGCACTTACCAGGTTATCCCAGGTTGCATCGGCACGCGCTTCCAGTTGGATTTCAAGGCCTCCGCTTTCTCCCAGGCCGGGGATTACCGGCGGACGGCTGAAATAGGCCTGTATCTCCGGATAATAATAAAACTCCCTGCGGGCAGCCTCTATGACATCTCCGACAGTCATATCCCCTCCTTTGCGTTCGCTCCAGGGTTTCAGTATAACCGTAAGCGTGGAACGACTCTGGGAAGTTCCAACCCGGTTACTGCTACCATTCACATTCTGCACATAATCCACCGCCGGATGATTCATTAGAAAGTCAACCGCACGGTCGGCAACAATCCGTGTCCGCTCCATAGTGGCACCTTCCGGCATTTCCAGTTCCACAGTAAAATATCCCTGGTCCTCTTCCGGTATAAAACTGGTAGGTATAAAGCGGTTTAATACAAACACAAAAATCATAGCTATCCCAAAACCAGCCAGCAAACGCCGCGGATTCCGGATTACTTTTTCCACGATCCGGGTATATTTATTATTTCCGAGATTCAACCAGTAATTGATTTTCCGGAAAACAACATTTTTTTCTTTTTTGGATGGCTTCAACAACAGGGCACACATAGCAGGACTCAATGTCAGTGCCACTATAGCCGAAATCAATACCGATACCACAATCGTAACGGTAAATTGCTTATAAAGAAGTCCTGTAATACCACCTAAAAAGGTTACCGGCACAAACACAGCAGCTAATACCAATGCGGTAGCAATCAATGCCCCGGCCAGCTCATGCATAGCTTTGTGGGAAGCCTCACGGGCCGAAAGCCCCTCTTCTTCCATAATTCGCTCCACATTTTCTACTACTACTATCGCATCATCCACCACAATACCTATGGAAAGGATAAGGCCTAACAAAGTCAGCATATTGAGCGAGAATCCCATAGCCAGCATAAAACCAAATGTACCGATCAGCGAAATAGGAACAGCCACGGTAGGCACCAAAGCCGCGCGCCAGTTCTGTAAAGAGAGGAATACAACCAAAATTACAAGGATCAGCGCTTCAAACAGGGTTTTATAGACTTCGTGAATAGATTGGGATATATATTCCGTCATATCAAACGGGAAAATATAGTCCACCCCGTCCGGAAAGTTCCGGCTGATCTCTTTCATCTCTTTCTTTACATTCTCCGCTACTTCCAACGCATTGGCACCCGGAAGCATATAAACAGACAGGATCGCAGCGTTTTTTCCATTCAATCCACTTTCCGTTTCATAGGATTGAGCTTCGAGGGATACACGTGCCACATCACGCAGACGTACAATGGAGCCGTCCGGATTAGCACGCACAACAATGGATTCAAACTCTTCTACCGTAGAAAGACGGCCCGGAGCCGTGATAGGCAATGTAACATCTACATTCAGAACAGGTTGTTTGCCTAATTGTCCGGCAGCCGATTCACGGTTCTGATCTTTCAGTGCACTTTGCAGGTCTTGCAAAGTAAGTCCCATGTTGGCCAGGCGGTCCGGATAAACCCATATCTGCATACCATAATAACGGCTACCAATATTGGATACCTGCCCTACCCCCGGTACTCTTCGCAAAATATCCAATACGTTGAGCGTAGCAAAGTTACTCAGATAAACATCATCAAAACGGGGATCCTCCGAAATCAGGGAAACAGTCATTAACTGGCTCGATGCCTGTTTCTCTACGGAAATACCATTCTGTATAACTTCCGCCGGCAAACGTGCTTCAGCCAGTTTCACCCGGTTTTGTACTTCTACCGAAGCAAGGTCAGGATCAACAGAGACATCAAAAGTAACCGTTACATTCAGACTTCCGGAATTAGAACTGCTACTTTGCATATAAATCATTCCCGGAGTACCGTTCAACTGCTGTTCGATAGCAGTTGCCACAGCCTGCGAAACAGTCAGTGTACTGGCTCCCGGATAGGAAGCACTAATACGTACTACGGGAGGGGTAATCTTAGGGTATTGGTCTATCGGCAACATCATGACACCGATGATACCTGTAATGACTATTAATATCGAGATAACAATAGAAAATACAGGGCGTTCAATAAAAAACCACCGTTTCATAATTTATTCTCCTCTCTAAGACGTTCTATTGCATCTTCATCGTTAGCGTCAATAGGAAGAACCGGCATGTTAGAGATCAGTTTGTGATATCCTTCCGTAACGACCCGTTCATTCTCTCCCAGGCCCCGTTCTATCACCACATTATTCCCTATTTCGGGACCTATTTGTACAAAACGCTTCTCGGTTGTATCGTCCCGGCGGATGATATAAAGATAAGCACCACCTTTTTCAATGGATACCGCTTTACGGGGTACCACAATAGCCCGTTCGCGCACATCCAGTAATATTTTCACACGGGTAAACTGTCCGGGCAAAAGCCGTTGATTGGGATTAGGAAGTATCGCACGTACAGTAAAGGTTCCTGTTTTAGGGTCTACTTTCGGATCGGCAAAGTCCACAATCCCTTTAATAGGATATTCGGAATTATCGGCCAGTGTAACCGTTACAGTCGGTTGCCACGAACGGGTAGAATCCTGTTCGCCGAATTTCACATTCCGCCGTTCGGCCCGCAGATAATCCAGTGCGGTCATCTTAAAATCTACGAATACCGTATCACTTTTTACAACCGCTGCCAGTTTCGAATTGACTCCGGGGCCAACCAGCGCACCCACATCCACAAAACGTTCGCTGATATAACCGGATATCGGAGATGTTACAGAGGTGTAACTCAACTGCAATTCCGCCAGATCAAGGTCAGCTTTATTCATTGCGATATTGGCTTCGGCATCCTCCAAAGCGGCAATGGCATTATCCAGGTCTAACTGGCTGGCAGCATGTTGTTCGTACAAGGGGCGTAACCGTTCCACATCCCGGCGTGCTTTGGCAGCCTGGGCTTCACTTTTCTTTAATTGAGCTTTAGCTTTCTCAACCCGTGCCCTGTAAGTAGCCGGATTGATCATAAAGAGAGGTTCATTCTGTTTCACCCGTTTACCTTCGGCAAACAACATTTTTTCCAAAAACCCTTCTACCCGCGCATGTACTTCCACATAGCTGGCAGCACGAATACTTCCTACATATTCGCCAATAATCTGTACGTCTTCTTTGTGGGGAGTATCAACAATAACAATAGGTAACTGAGGTACATCTTTTTTCCGGCAACCTGTCAGGATAGTGACTAATACAATAATACAAGTAACCGGCCATACTGTCCGTTTAAAATTCTTCATAGATGCTTGCTATTAAAACCTAACTAATAACCCTTACAAACTGCTATAATCACAGGCATTTATCCTTTTTAGCAGCCAACAATCTTTCACTATCCGGGGTCAAAGCTATATATTTTAGCCGGATTAACCATCACCCTTATAATAAAATTAACATTAAATCAGCCTTTATATTGTCTAAGGTGTCTGACCAAAAAGTAACGGAATGGCACGCAGATTACACAGATTGAACAGATTTACGCAGATAAATATTTATTAAATATATAATTATCAGATAAATAAAAAAAAGCTGTATCACCCTGTTGACCGCTGGCGCAGATTTAAATCTGTGCCTATACTAACAGACGTTAAAGAAGCACGGATTAGCTAAGGCCGGGTTTTAATCTGGAGATCCGTGCCACCAAACATAAAGATGCCAGGGTGTACACCCCGGAAAATCTATCCTTATGTTTACTGCCTGTTAGTTTTGGCACAGATTTAAATCTGCGCCAGCAAAGCCAGTAAAAAGGCAAGATAATAAGAATGATAGGAAGTGTTCCGGGTAAGGGCTATCAGTTTTCCGTAATACCGGTGCAATTCACTGTTTACATCTTCATTTGTTTTTTTCTGCTCTTTGTTGCAAACTCAACACTTCATATAAAGTAATTCTATTTTGTTTTCTACGGTCAAATGATCCATCTTTTGTAATCTCAAAAATTAGCAGTAACAAATATATGTATTATTTTCCTACCTTTGACTTCAAATTGGTTTTATGGAAATAGAAAAATATAATACACTCACGATAGTAAAAGATCTGGATTTCGGTGTTTATCTGGACGGTGGTAACGGACTGGAAATATTGCTTCCGGCACGCTATGTACCCAAAAATGTAAAACCGGGAGTCGAAGTAGAAGTCTTTATCTACCACGATAACGAAGGGCGGCTCATCGCCACTACCGATCGTCCCTATGCGATAGCCGGGTAATTTGCCTTTATGACTGTTAAATCAGTCAATGATATGGGTGCTTTTCTGGAATGGGGTATTATGAAAGACCTGTTAGTTCCTTTCCGGGAGCAGAAAGCAAAAATGCGCGAAGGCGGAGTCTATCTGGTATATGTACACGTAGACCATGTAACCCAACGGATCGTTGCCTCTGCTAAAATTGATAAATATCTGGACAATGTGATCCCTGAATATACCACCAATCAGGAAGTAAACCTGCTGGTGGCAGAAGAAACAGAAATAGGCTACAAAGTAATTATCAATAATCTCCATTGGGGTTTGGTATACCGGAACGAGGTATTCCGTCCACTGGAAACAGGCGACCGCCTGAAAGGATATATTAAAGAAGTACAGGAAGATGAAAAAATAGATGTCAGCCTCACCCCTCTGGGATATAAAAAAGTAACAAGCATCACAGACCGGATATTGGATTCATTGAAAGGCCAGGGAGATTTTCTTCCGGTACACGACAAAAGCGATCCGGAACAGATTTATGCCCTCTTCCAATGCAGTAAAAAAGCTTTTAAACAAGCAATCGGAGCACTGTACAAAAAAAAAATTTGTATTGAGCCAAACGGTATACGCCTGAATAGATAAAAACAGGCTCCATTCAACTTTCAACGTTTTCTACCTGTTCTGACAAAGAATATTAAATTGTAGAACATGAAAGCAATTATTGTACATTCTTACGGAACAGAAGACGTTTTGAAATATGAAGATACTCCGGTTGGAAAAAGAAAAAACAAACAGGTATTAGTAAAAGTTATGGCTACTTCGGTAAACCACCTGGAAGTGATTATGATTTCAGGTAAAGCGAAGGAGTCAATGCCTGTACATTTCCCCTGGATTCCCGGTTTTGAAGGAGCCGGCATAGTGGAAGAGGCTGATTTTGCAGAAACCGGATTCAAAAAAGGAGATGAAGTTTATTTTCATTGCAACGGAGGTTCATACGCTGAATATATTCTAATAGAGTCTAAAGAATTAGTTGCCAAACCGGAAAATATCTCTTTTACCAAAGCAGCCTGTATACCCCATACCGGATTAACCGCCTGGCAGGCTCTTTTTACTCACGGACAATTACAAAGCGGACAAAAAGTATTAATTCACGGAGGAGCCGGTGCGGTAGGATCTTTTGCTGTACAGTTTGCCAAACACAAAGGAGCAACAGTATATACCACTGCCTCAAAAGAGGATCAGGCCTATGTTGAATCCCTGCAGGCCGACTACGTTATTGATTACAAAACGGTTGATTTTACTAAAGTAACCAAAGATATGGATCTTGTATTGGTACTAACCGGAGGTGATACCCTGGAACGCTCCTATCAGGTATTGAAACCCGGAGGAAGATTGGTAGCCACTACCGGACAGGTGAATCAGGAACTGGCTGATAAATACCGGATAAAAGCTAAAAATATGGTTGTCTATTCAGACAGGGAACAGTTGGAACAAATAAAAGAATTAGTGGAAGGAGACCTGGTCAAAGTAGATTTAGGAATCATCTACTCCCTATCAGAAGCCCCTACCGCCTGGAAAACCTATGCAGGCAAAACAAAAGATGCCTCCACATTTACACATGGTAAGGTGGTTTTAGAAATGTAAAATACCTGAAAAAGCATGTTAGCCTTACAACCAGAGAGGCTAAATCATTGAATGGATGCACAAAAGAAACAGCATTAAAAGATTTAAAGGAGTTAATGGAAGAGAATAAAATCCATGTTCTTATATAATTCTAAAAAACATAGCCGTTAGATTAAGACAAAATAGTTAACCCGGGGTGTCGCTATATTCTACCCCGGGTCACTGATTAGCTACTTATAAGTTGAATAGTGGTGATTTATTATTGTCCTAAATATTGGATAGTATATACTATTTTACTGTCGTTGTAGTTGTTCGTTACAGTTACCTGTTCTACAAATCCATTATCATTCAATTTATAATTATAACTCCACTCTCTACCTGTGATTTCATCTCCCGATGCAGACACCAGATAAGAATTTCTCTTTCCATACAGGCTAAGAATGCTAAATAAATCCCGGCAACCATCAATCTTTCCGAAATAGGGATCAGCATATATTAATCCATTCAGATCAATATTGACTTTAGTACTGTTCGGAATATTTGATTCATATTTTGCATAAACATTTTTATTATAGTTTTCTACACCATCAGAATAATTTATATCCAAATTTCCCCACTCATTTCCAAAATCCCTGAAAACACATCTCCAATTAAAATAAAAATTATCAGACCAAAAACCTGAAGGATCATAAATAGGACAACTACTATTTCTACTACCTTCTAAAGATTCTAAAGTTTTATCAGAATAAAATAATGTCTGATTCAAATCATATTTAATATATTCATAATAACCTTCAAAAGTAAAATCACGAATAAAAGTATTAAACCCATCAAAATCGGCATCTCCTCTTACATTTGTAATATAGTGACCTGCTTTAACTAATTCTTCTCTATGTCTATATAAAGGAGCAGTAGTCCATAAACCTATTTCCTGCAATAAACTTAAATTTGACTCCTGTAAAAAAGACTCCCCAATAGAGGTTTCAAAAAAATAATTCATTTCGGGAATAACTATATGCATAGAATTTACATCTGAGTCATAATTAATCTGACTAATTCTATAATCTATATAATCTTCATAGCTAAACCTATATGATGAATTAACTACTTGATTTCCACTTTCAAATCGTACGTCAATCTGGTTTACAAAACCATACTCTGATAAATCATGAGTTGGTAAATTCCCATTGATGTCATACTCAAACTGAGTCACAAACACCTCTACCTCGTCATCTGCACATATTAGCATTATACGTCCATGACGAGTATTTTTTGTCATATTTTTCTCTGTAATATAACGTAAAGTAACAGTTCCACTTTCTCCATCAGAATTATCTATAGTCAACCAATTTTCAAATGGTTCTCCAAAATCTTCATTTACAACATATGCCGACCAGCTACCTCTTGCTTCAAAATGAATAAATCCTTCTTCGTCATCAGCATAAGTAAACTTATCTCTTTCATCCCAATCAATAATAATCATACCATTTACTTCTCCTGAGCCATTCTCTGCAAATTGACGAATAACTATATCTGCTTCGTCATTACCACAAATAATTCGGATATAACAGTCACGATCGTTTCTTGTAAGATTTTCATCAACCATATAATTCAGTGTGATCCTACCTGGCTGACCACTTGTTTTATCAACTCTAAGCCAGTCCTGCTCTGTATAATCCTCATCATAATTATCATAAATAATAGAAATAGTCCAATTCCGTTTTGCTTCGAAGTATACAGTTCCTCCGTTATCATCGGCATACAGATTCTGATACCTTTCGCTTGAGTCCGGAAAGATCAGATTTTCAAAATAGTCGTAATAATCGTCATCATCATCATCGTCACATGCAACAAATAGAAAAGGAAAAATAAGGAATAAGGGATATAATAATAGATACTTTTTCATAATCGTAAATTTAAATAATACCATTAAAAACGTAACTGCAGATAAACTCTGAAACCGGAAGTCTTGAATTTATTGCTGGGCGACACATCCTCGTATCTTTCCCACTTATCCCAATCAATCTTATACTCATAATCGTAATCAAAAGAAGTATCCGAGAATTTACTATTTCCCCACCGGGCTTCTATACCAAGGCCAATAATCCCATAGGACACAGACACCCCGGAAGTAAAGAAAGAGCCAAAGCTTGCATTGATTGCTTCTGCATCGGTATCATACAACGCCGAAACACAAGGTGCATACCTGAAATAGCCATGTGCTTTCAAATTACGGATGGGTGTTACTGTAATAGATGGTCCTACCTGAACACCTAATTCAGCCTGATGAAATTTAAAGTCATAGGATTCATCTTCATAATAATAATCATCATCGTCATACTCATAAGGCATTTTATAAAAAGAATAGTTCAGGTCTATAAAAGTAGCATCAATACCAAACCGGATCATACCGGCTATGGGTTTGGGATGCACATAATACGTCTTACCGTAAGAGAAGCCCCCTCCGTACTCATTACCTAAACTGTAAAGTTCATTATCACCCATTTTCAGAGTCTGACCCGAATAGTTAAAATTGAAATACTTGGTTCTTTCATTATCACTCTGAGCTTGTAAATAGCATGCAGAAAGTGCAAAAAAGAACAACACGATAACACAGAATCGTCTCATACTTTCTTTAATTAAATGTAAACAAAATAGTTAGTTTCGTTATTAGATGATGCAAAGATAGATAAGAAATGTTAATAATCTAAACAATTTGAATATTTAATAAACAGAAAACCCTGTGTAATGTATTAAATACATCTACACAGGGTATATATTTTTTGCAAAATCCCCCCTTTATGGGGTTAGGGGTTAATCCAACTTCAAAACAGCCAGGAACGCTTTTTGCGGCACTTCTACTGTTCCGATCTGTTTCATACGCTTCTTACCCTCTTTCTGTTTTTCGAGCAATTTCCGTTTACGGGATATATCCCCTCCATAACATTTGGCTGTTACGTCTTTACGAACAGCTTTAATTGTTTCACGGGCAATAATCTTGGAACCAATAGCAGCCTGGATAGCAATATCAAACTGCTGGCGTGGGATTAGCTCTTTCAGTTTTTCACACATCCGGCGTCCGAAAGTAACACTGTTATCAACATGGGTCAAAGTGGATAAAGCATCTACCGGCTCACCATTCAAAAGGATATCCAGTTTCACCAGTTTACTGGGACGGAAGTCATGTATATGATAATCGAACGAAGCATATCCTTTCGAAATACTTTTCAGTTTATCATAAAAATCGATCACAATCTCACCCAACGGCATATCATAATGAATCTCAATACGGTCGCCCGAAATATATTCCTGTTTAAGCAGAATACCCCGTTTACCCAGACAAAGTGTCATGATCGGACCAATATAAGCCGTATTGGTAATGACAGACGCACGGATAAAAGGTTCATCTATATGATCTATTAAAGTCGGATCCGGCAAACCGCTTGGATTATGTACTTCGGTACAGTTTCCTTTCTTATCGTACACTTTATAAGAAACGTTTGGTACAGTCGTGATCACATCCATATTGAATTCACGATCCAGACGTTCCTGTACAATCTCCATATGCAACAAACCGAGGAACCCACAACGGAAACCAAAACCAAGAGCGGCAGAACTTTCGGGCTGGAAGGTGAGCGAAGCATCATTCAATTGCAATTTTTCCAGTGCGGTACGGAGATTCTCAAAATCTTCACTATCTATCGGATATACACCGGCAAACACCATCGGTTTCACCTCTTCAAAACCTGAAATACCCTCTTTAGCACCTCCTTTTACATGTGTAATGGTGTCCCCTACCCTTACCTCTTTGGATGTTTTAATACCTGAAATAATATAACCTACATCACCGGTACCCACCTCCTTGCGGGGAACCATGTTCATTTTCAGGATACCCACCTCATCCGCATCGTACTCCTTGTCTGTTGCAATAAACTTTACTTTATCACCTTTCCGGATTGTACCGTTCACAACTTTAAAATAGGCAATAATACCCCGGAATGAATTAAACACGGAGTCGAAGATCAGGCATTGCAGGGGAGCTTCCGGATCACCCTGGGGAGCCGGAACCCTTTTTATAATAGCTTCCAGTATATCATATACTCCTTCACCCGTTTTACCACTGGCACGCAAAATCTCTTCACGTTTACATCCCAGTAGTTCCACGATCTGGTCTTCCACCTCTTCCGGCATCGCGCTTGGCAGGTCAATTTTATTGATAACCGGGATAATTTCCAGGTCATTTTCAATGGCCATATACAGGTTGGAAATAGTTTGTGCCTGAATACCCTGTGCAGCATCCACAATCAGCAGTGCACCTTCGCAGGCAGCGATAGAACGGGACACTTCATACGAGAAGTCTACGTGTCCCGGAGTATCAATCAGGTTCAGTGTATATTGTTCTCCTTCATAATTATAATCCATCTGTATCGCATGGCTCTTAATGGTAATACCACGCTCACGTTCCAGATCCATATCGTCCAGTACCTGCGCCTGCAGATCTTTGGCATCAATCGTTTTGGTATATTCCAGTAAGCGGTCAGCCAACGTACTCTTACCGTGGTCAATATGGGCTATAATACAAAAGTTACGTATATTTTTCATCTACAATTCTTATTTGGACTGCAAAGATAGTAAAAAAGTAGTTATCACTCGCTACGCTCGTTAGTAGTTAGCTCGCTTTGCTCGCAGTAGTCAAGTAGTCAAGAATAACACATTACTCAATTATTCCCTCTTAACTTCGTGTCTTCTAACGAGCAAAGCGAGTACTAACTACTTGACTACTAACGAACGAAGTGAGTGATAACTACTAACGAGCGCAGCGAGTGCTGACTACTTAACTACTTTTTTAATAACATTCTGCCCGGAAACCGTGTTTGTATTGCAAAAAACTATATTTTTGGCATGGCATTTGTGAATTCAATCTATTATGATCATACAGGAAATTAATAAAACATATGCGCGCATTACCGGGGCATTGGACTACCGGGAACTAAAAAACGCCTTTGACCTACTCCAGACTCTTATCTCCGGTAGCCGGCAATTTCATTTTCAGGATAAATTGAATGAGCTACAGGAAACTTATAGACTGATGCTGCGTTACCGTAGTGAAGGAGCCAAAGACCCCATGCAGGAGCAGATATACAATAACCTGTTGGTGGCTGCCTACGAATTAAGCGACCGGTTAAGACAAGCGGCATTACTGCCTGATTCACCCCTTTCTTATTACAGCAGAAAACGAATCCTGTCATTAGAGCCTGAAGTATCTTTTGAAAAACTATATACAGATCTCTATACACATCATGATGTGGGAGACCAGATCAAATATGAAGCCGAACTTTCACTGATATTTAACAAAATATGGGTTTCCGGCTTCCTTAAACCGGAAGACAGCATTGCTATCCGGAAAATCCTGGAGGATGATATTCTGCCTTTTACGGCGGCCTGCCAGGTTGTCTCCGCTTTAATGCTGGGATTACAATATTCATTTGATAAAGAGAAGTTGTTTTTACTTTTTGATGCAGCTGCTCTTTCGAAAGATGAAGTACGGGTACGGGCGCTGATCAGTATTCTACTGACTCTCTATAAATACCGGAACCGGCTGGATATCTACCCAATGATAGAAGAGCGGTTGGCACTGTTAGCAGAAAAACCAGGATTCACAAACGATCTGAAAACAATTATTTTACGCTTTATACTGGCGCGGGAAACGGAAAAAATCACCCGTAAACTACAGGAAGAGATCATTCCCGAAATGATGAAACTGGGTCCGAAGCTGAACAATAAAATGAATTTAAGCGAATTCAATCCGGATCAGTTGGGAGACGAAATGAATCCGGAATGGAAAAATATTATATCCGAAGCCGGACTGGAAAAGAAAATGGAAGAGTTCAGCGAATTGCAACAGGAAGGAGCCGATGTAATGCACTCTACCTTTGTTCACCTGAAAAACTTTCCTTTTTTCAAGGATTTGAGCAACTGGTTCTTACCCTTTACACCGGAACACTCGCTGTTTGGTAACCGATACAGCCAGGATAATACAGAGAAACAGATACTGGACTCTATGGCATCTGCCTCGTTTATGTGCAACTCTGATAAATACTCTCTGTTTTTTAGTATGTTGCAACTGCCTGAACAACCCCGAAAAATGGTAATGAGCCAATTTGACAGTCAGGCGGCAGAAATGATTCAGCAAAGTAAAGAAGAGTTGATCACCAAACGGGGTCAATTTGAGATTATCGCCGGACAATATATTCAGGATTTATACCGGTTCTATAAACTCTATCCGTTGCATTTAGAATTTACGGATATCTTTAAATTACCGCTTGATTTCCATAACCTGGAAATTATCCGCCCCTATATTTCTGATGAAGAAAGCCTGACAACCATCGCGGAATACTACCTGCGTAAAGGTTATTTCGAAGATGCTTTGGTGATCTATAACCAGTTAGCGGAAACAGATAAACAGAATGATGTATTGTACCAGAAAATAGGATACTGTAAACAGATGACAAACGACCTGCAGGGTGCTTTGGCTGCTTACCTGTATGCGGATTTACTCAATCCCGACAGTAAATGGACGGTCCGGAAAATCGCAGGTTGTTACCGTTCGTTGAAACAACCGGAAAAGGCTTTGGAATATTACCGCCGGTACGAAGAGTTAAGTCCCGACAATTTATCCGTACAGATCAGCATCGGCCACTGTTATCTGGAATTAAAGGAGTATAACGAAGCTCTGAAATATTATTTCAAAGTAGAATACCTTGATACCAAAAGCCACCGGGCGTGGCATCCTATCGCCTGGTGCTCGTTCCTTACCGGCAAATACGACCAGGCACGGAATTACTACCATAAAATACTTAGCGAACAACCCAATACACAGGATATGCTTAATGCCGGCCACACAGAATGGGCACTTCAAAACATAAAAGGAGCTATCACCTATTATAAACAGGCTATTGAAAAAGAAGGCGGCAACTTCCCTAAATTCCAGGAATTATTCATGCAGGATGTACCCGACCTGGTAATAGCCGGCATAGAAGAATCAGAAGTACCCTTAATGCTGGACTTATTACGCTATTCGGTTGACGGGTGGTTGTGAAGCCCCCTCAACTCCCCCGAAGGGGGAGCTTACTACTAACCGGGTGGTGATGGATAGCCGGACGACTGGATGGAGGGGAGTACAACTCCCCTCCGTCCAGTTAACTCCCCTTAATCCAAAACGCATTGTCTTCCAATTGAAACTCATCTCCTCCCCTTCGGGGAGGCCGGGAGGGGCTGCGAGTTTTTACATAATACTCATTACCAACGAAATATCATTGGGTTTCCTATCTGTTGGAAGATCAATGACCAGTCCGTCAGGGGTTCTTTTATAAGTTATTTCCGTATCAGATCCCAACAGGGAGACTTTCCGGACAGGCTGTTTATATAACGGGCTTCCTTCGGCTAACGATTTAATTACAATCTGCCCATTTTCAGGCCATGCCATTACGTGGGCATATAATACCTCATTTTTTATCACAAAACGGATATCTTGGGCCGTATATGGTTTATGCTTTCCTTCATTAAATCCCTGTGCGTGAAGAGGGTTTACAGACTCTGACACCGGGCCTTCACCAAAAATCAGCCAGGGTCTTGTATCAAAAACACCTTCTTTATTTACATCCATCCATGCTGCAATATCATTCAGAATTGCCTCTTCTTTATCATCAATCGTACCGTCTCCTTTCATCGGTACACTAAGGAGCAGGTTTCCGTTTTTGCTGATTATATCAATTAGCATATGGACAACTGTTTTGGCTAATTTATATCCATTCCGTTCATACACCCCAATATCATAATGCCACTGTCCCAGACAAGTACAGGTTTGCCAGGGTTTATCCTGTATCGCATCAGGTACTCCCTTTTCAACATCCCATACCAAACACTCTTTTTGTTCTTCCGTCAATATTTTGGCAAATACAACAGCTTCATTTTGTCCGTGTTCCGCAATGCTTTTATTATAAAAATGGGCAACAGTCTGCAACCCAGCATCGCTCACCGGCCACAAAGGCATACTTGTATCATCATAATAGACCAGATCCGGATTGTATTTATTAATCATATCTATAGTACGGTCTAAAAAATTCCGGCAATACTCGTCAGAAGGAACAGCCGCACCATTCCCCCAGGCCCATTGGCTATGAATACGGCCTGTGTTTTCACTCTCTTCGCTCAATGGGTGGTTTTGTGCATACAACTCCTGAGGGTCATATCCTTCCCACCATGTACCCTTTCCCTCCTTTGCCGTCAGATTTCCGTCATAGGGAATCCCTTTCATAGGGCCTTCTTTATCTGCCCGCCGGGCGGTTTCGTACCATGTCCAGGCATGAGCAGAATGGATACTGACACCCAAAAACAGATCATGGGCACGGGCAGCTTTTTCCCACCCTCCTACGATATCCTTTTCCGGTCCCAGATTAACAGAGTTCCAGGCATGGTATTTACTATCCCACAAATCAAAATTATCATGATGATTTCCCAATGTAAAAAAATATTGCGCCCCGGTTCTTTTATACAAAGCCATTAACTTATCAGGATCCCATTTCTCCGCCTTCCATAGGTTTATGACATCTTTAAATCCAAAAACAGAGGGATGCCCGTAATTCTCAACATGCCATTTATATTGGTGGCTACCTTCATCGTACATGCCACGTGCATACCAGTCACCCTGCTCCGGCTGGCATTGTAGCCCCCAATGTGCCCAGATACCAAACTTTGCATTCCTAAACCAATCAGGAGCCTGATTGTATTGGGATAAAGATTCCCATGTGGGTTCATATGGGCCTTCCATCGGCGTTTCATGTTTTGAAGCACACGAAATAAGTAAACTAAACGCTATTACAGAGAGTATAAATTTATTTTTCATTTTATTTTTATTTATAGATGATTCTCTTAAAAAGTGGGTGATTATATTAAGTGCTGGAAGCACGTTTTGGTCGAAGGGGATTTGCAATCCCCGCCTGCTGAGTATAAGGATTTATAATCCGCTTAAATATACCTTAAGTCCCGGTTTATTCGGTATTTATTTGTTTGCCGGATCACAGATCCTAATACTCGCTTGTCGGGGATTACAAATCCCCTCTGACCAAAAATCCCCTCTGACCAAAATATTAAGAAGCTCCCCCTTTGGGGGAGTTGAGGGGGCTTCTTTTTTAATTATATCCCTCCTGGGGTTTCAGGTTTTTATTAATATTCAGTTCTTTTTGCGGAATCGGGAAATAACGATTATGGGCAGACCATGTGCGGGTTTCAAACTGATAATATATATTTTCATCTACAGGAGCTGCTGTCGAACCGCTACTCCTGAAATTGGGGGCGGTAGGATCGTTGGACAATTTAACCCCTGTAAAAGTACGGTTTAACTCCTGCATAGCTGTACCCCAACGAAGTACATCAAAATAACGAAAACATCAATATTGTATTATTATTTGCATAAATAGCGTTAATATTATATAAAAAAATTTGTTTAATTTGCACAATATAGAGAAATTATAATACATTGAAAACAAATGGGATGAGTAAAAGAACTGGCATCATAGAGGAAAAACAGCTCGGGTATAAAATTTGACAGTTCTAATTCCCAACTAAACGATATTGTTAAACATACGATCTAAAGAATGATACAGTGTTAATTGAAAAAACTATTGGCCTGAAATAAGTGAAGGCCTAGGTAATATATTGGTATTCTCGAAATGAAGATATACCCATCAGATATCTTTCCTTTAAGTATTGTTTGGAAATTCTTATTAATTCAAACTAAAAAAATGCATTATGAAAAATTTATTCAAATTTCTTTTCCTTGTAGTTTTGATGCCAGTAATGACGGCTTGTCAGGATCAAATTATTATGAGTACTGAGGAGGGTACTCAAATTGACAATCAAGAAGTCTCTACCCGTATGGGGGCACCTGACGAGACCTCTATATCAAATCCAGATCTTATTGACAATTGGGAAAATGTAAAACGAATTGTATTAAATAAACATGGAGAAGTAGATGCCCCATGGAACTTGTCTCAAGGTCATAGTATTTCAATACCTGAAGGGATTTGCACTGATGTTAAAAAAAAGATGGATGGTGTATGCTATTTCATCAAATGATGTCAAAAGATAGTGGTGAGCCTAATTATATGGTCTTTTATAATAATAAACGTGGAACTCTAAAAATATTTTATTACAATGATCAGGCCGTCTTGAATAGTAGTATGGTATGGATGATAGAGCCTACAAATAGTCAAAACAAAAATATTCCCTCAAATTTAAAATATGAAGAAGTGCTTAATTCCACAACATTCAATAAAAAGAGTTCTACTACAAATTTAACCAGAGAATGGAACCCCAATAATCTAGGACCTTTAGCAAGACATTGGAACGCTTTTGAATTTGAATTGAATTATGCTCCAAATGGACAAAATGAAAGTACTAAATTTAGTTTTGGAGGATATGTTTCTATAAAAGGGAACATTAAACTAAATGGAGACTATTCCGGAACTGTAGATATACCATCTGGGTACAAACAGAATTCTGGTTTTTTCTCTAAAGCTTCAGAAATAATCAAAGGAGTAGGCAGTGTTTTCAAAGTATCACCTAAAATAGTAGATTTTCTTCTTCCCAGTAATAATTCAAACGTTTTTGCAAACATAGGCAATATGGGAGGTAAATTGACAAACTTATCAAATATTATGGGAAAGGCATCAGGATACTTCGATGAAAAAGGAGAACCAATTTACATAACGGCCACATCCAAAGGGAAAATGACATTGAATGGAAGTTTAGAACAAGAGTTAGAAGGTGCTGTTAATGGTTTATATGATTTGGATTTAAAGAAACTAAATAATAACATAGAGTTAGGACTATGGACGTTAAAAAAAGAACCTACAATCAAATTCAATAGATATGGACAAATTTTCATAGATCATCCATCTGCTCCTCGTTCAGATAGAGAGAAAACAATTATCTATATTTTAGATCAATCAGGGGATGCTGAAGCCGCAAAAAAAGAAATAGTAAAAGATGTAGTAATTAATCCTGATATACTTGATTCAATAGAAAAATATGATGTCAAAGTTAGTTTTTGCTCTATGGGTCCAGTGATGAGTCATAAGGCAAATCAGGAAAGGCTAAGTGATGATATTTATTCTTTTAGTACTGAATTAAGTACAGAAACATGGGCTTATTATAGACCTACTTATCCAGGATATTATCCTAGCAGCGAAGCTCAGACACGCATATTTGCTTTAGATCGATATTATTTATTTAATATAGGAGGAGTAAGTAATTGCAGATATGAATATGGGAAGTTATTGGTTAATATTACAGTTACATTTGAATATAAAGATAAATCAAAATTTATATCATCTAAAAACTTCAAAGCCAAATTAGATGTTCCCCCAGCCCATTTATGGGATGTTAGTAC
>JAJQAZ010000060.1 GCA_021203545.1 Tannerellaceae bacterium
AAATAAAATAGGTCGTATTCTGAATACTCATAAGTCTATGCAGCCTATCTATAAAAAGATATTTAAAGAAGTTGAAATAGCAATTGATAACCATTTGTTTGATAGAAATGATATCGAATTTTTTAATGAAATGATTCGTGAATCAGAGCTACAGGGTGTTGATGTTCCGGAGAATTTAATTGAAATTCCCATTGATCTCATAGAACAAACATTAAATATACAATACATAATAAAAGATACCTGGCAGCAACTATTATATAAGGATGTGTTTGATATTAAGGAAAACTATGATGTTACATTAATAAATAGCTTTTTAGATGAAGTGATTTATAACTATGACCCGGTAGAATTAACTTTAGCAGAGGGAATAGCCGGATTAGGTATAAGACTTATTAAAAGTCAGCCATAAAGCATTTGTTAATAAGTTTGGATTAATGTTATTACTCTCTGGCTTATTATTTTATATGTTACTATATTTTTTGTTTATATGAAATATATGGCTCCGTATGCACATTAGTACCATCTACATTTTCACAATAAAGATTATCTCATATGGGGTTTTAAGGAAAGTATTCCGGAATGATCTACTGATCGTCCCGGAATATCGCTTTCTCTTTAATCCGGGCGCATTCCTTTCTTAAAGTCTTTTCCGGGCAGGAAATATATTTTTATTTTCCGGATTGCTTTTCTTTTATTGCCATTTTCATACTCCATCGCTTTGGAAGAGACACTCAGGCGGAAGGTGCCGAAGTCTCCCAGCTTTATAATGCGTCCTTCCCGTAAATGTCTTATCAATACTTCAGCAAGTAGATGAATAACCATTTTAAAAGTAATCGCACTTATTCCGGATGTACCGGCTGCTTCCCTTGCAATTGCTTCCAGATCTAACTCTGCCCCGTTCTCTATCCGGGTATAGTATTTTACCTGTCCGGCATCTTTACCGAATTGCACTTTACGTTCGATTGTTTTTAATTTGTAACCCATAATTTGTTTTTTGGTGAAAATGTAAATAATGAATAATAGCAAAATAACGAATCCGGGTCTCCCGGCAGGCAACAGGCGGCGGGTGTTTCTCTCTTCTGTTATTGCAGTGATCTCCCGGTCTGTTTCTTCTTCTTTTTTATAGGAGATTATTTGCTGGATAGCAGAGAGGGTATCGGCCGTTGTCTGCTCGGTTTCTGTGAAGATCACCGAATGAATATACTGGCGGTGCAGAGAGTCGGGTAGAGTCAAACAGATCTTCTTTGTCACGCTACGCAGGCGGGAAGCCTGTCTTTGTTGTATTGCGGACTGAAGAAGTCCGGTTTGTTCGCGCCTGGTGGAATCTGTGCGGATAATTGTCGACTCTTTCCGCAAACTTTTTTTACCCGGCATCCTCCGGTAGGGAGGAGGATGCTAAGGATAGTTGTAAATACAAAAAACTGTTTCATCGGTACAGGATTTGTTGGCGGTTTATTCCATCTGCCTTATAAGAAAGGTGAAGAATGAACCGTTTGCGGTAAACGATTGCCTGGTCGAAATCCAGTCCGGAAGTAACCAGTAGATCCAACAAATGATCCGGGCCTTCAGGAATTGCCAGGTCGGCAGCTTCTCCTTTGATATGTTGTGATCCGGTCGAACCCTTTACCAACCGGTTAACTTCCGGCGAGCGGTAACCACTGGTAATGCGTACCGGTTTTCCATACAGAAGGCGGAGAGGTTGGAGCAAGTGGGCTACCAGTACACGGATTGACTCTTTGACCTGCCCCGTTGGTTTATTCGGGATTCCATACTTCCGGGCAGTGTCACTGTGTGTAAATTCCTGCCAGGTGAACCCCCCATGATCAATAGGAGGAGAGATATAATCAGGACTATTCATATTTTTCATTTTTCGTTTTTCATTTTTTATTTACCCGGAGGGTGCCGGGCAAAGAAGTCCATGCCCAGCAGGGCACCGGCGAACGTGCAGGTTTCGCCAAAAGCAACTAATACACTACTGTGTATCTCGCCTTCCGGTTTTACCCAGAATCCGCAGAAGAGAAGGATCGTGCCGCTCGTGATGAGCAGCACTGCGATCCTTAATTGCCATTTACTCAACATGTGGTAACGGGCACTCTTCTGTTCTCTCAACTACCTTCACATCGTCCTGCTCAAAGAATACATCCCGATAAGATTTTTTGATAGTAGTTGAGGGTGTGAAGCAGAGTTTTACTCCTTTGATAAGATGGGCTCTGAAATCATCTTCATTTTCTACGCCCTCTGATTGAATGGTGTAACGAAAATTACCAAAGCCGGGCATTTTAATGATCGCTCCTTCTTTTAGTTCCATGTCTATTACCCATATAAGAGCTTCAATAACACTTTTTACCTCGGAGTTCCACATTTTGGTACGTGCGGAAACAAGGTTACATAACCGCTGCATATCACAGTCATGGGATGCCTTGGCAATTGCATAGGTTTTTACTTTTCCCTGTTCAGGACCATTCAACACTTTACGCTGAATTTTACGATACTTTACTGACATAATACAATAAATTAAATGGTTATATGTTCACTATTGAACACGAAGCAAAAGTATAGAGTGTGCAGAATTGAAAATTACGCTACTTTTTATTCGTAAATTGTTTGTTAAAAGCGTGTTGGTTTTATTTTGAGTAAAAAAACAGCTTTTTTAATGTATTGTAGAGTGATTTTTTAATTTCTTTCAACAGTAAAGAGTATTTTGGTTTTAATGTTCTTTAAATAAGTTGATTGTGATTTATTATTGTGTAATATAATTTGTTGAATTATTATGATTTGTTTCAAAACAGATGAACTTTATGGATAAATATTAACATCTCTTTTTATGTTTTCTTTTTGTTGGTGTTTTGTCTGGTTTAGCTTTCATATGTATGTGTTATTGTTTGATTTAATGCGTTTTTGTTATTTTGTTTATGCTTAAAATACGCAGAAAAAACATCTTTTATATAATTCTCAAAAAGTCACGTACGTAAGTTTGGAAAGTCACGTACGTAACTGTACCTATTCACGTACGTAAGTATGGTAAATGACGTACGTGACTTTGTAAACTCATGTACGTGATCCGGTAGACTTACGTACGTGATCTTGTGGAGTTACGTACGTAATTTTTATAGGGAATAAAAATAGAGCAAAAAAGGTATAAAACGGCCTCTGGTTTTATAGGGGGAAAAACAAAAAGTATAAATTAATAAAAACAAAGAACCCCTTTGAAAGTCTCTTTAATAAAGGGAAGTGAACGATTTTTCTAAAAGAGAGAAAAAACAAAAAGTATAATTCACTATAATTCGGAGCCTCGTAATTATAATCGGATTATACTTTTTCTGCATGTAACTATAATCTATGAAAACTACTCCCCTAAAGGCTTTGGGCAGTTTCTTCTTTATGCCTTCTATACGAAATACTATACTTTTTGATTTTCCGGATTTTTGCCTAAAATGGGCGTTACCTTACCATTTACCTTACCATAATTAAATAAAAAAGAGAGCCGAAAACCGCCTCTCTTTATCTGTTTTGTATATGTAAAAACAACTTCTTTACACCGGATATTTTTTATTTCTTTCGTGTATTTCTGATAAGTGAAGACTGTTTTATGATCGCTTTCTCTGTCATTACGGTACCGTTTCCGGAAAGTCCTGCATGAAGTAAGTAACTTTTCCTTACTCCTATCTGCTCGGCCGTTAAAACGCTGTAAACGGCCGATATGCTACCGAAGTAGTAATCTTTGCGTTTTCCTATTAGATGAACGTGTACAACTTTTGTCATATGCTAAATAATAACTATTTGGAATAAATTTATAGTGTTACCTAAAAGATATTTTTACCTGGCTTACTTCCCTTTTTGTCTCTCCTTTATCGTGATCAGTCTCGTAGGCCGTCTCATAGGTTATCTCGTAACACTCGGCTGAAGAGTTTACAAACACCTTTCTAAAAGAACTCCTAAAGAGTGGTGAGTAAGTGCCGTTAGTGTATAATTGCAGTGCCTTATGAATTTCCTCCAGTAGTTCAATTGTTTTATAAGACTCTTCCTTCCGGGAAGAAGAGAAAGAGCCTGATATGGTTCTCATATGAGCCACAGTTATAGATATAGAAATATCTGCCATTTGCCGGCCGGCTCCCTCTTGGGTATATCTCACCTGGTCTACATCTAAAAGAGCGCAAGGCCATTTAACAGCTGGCTGGGTGTAACTTAATTGCCCCCAATCCTTATCTATATAACCGAGCGCCTGGACCTCACTGGCCAGACGCTCCTGAATACTAAGTAAAATAGTTTTAATCATTCGTCGAATAGGTTTAATTGCCTGGGATCATCTTCCGGCTGCTCCTTCAGTGCTCCCAGTGGTGTATTTATATATTTAAGAAAAGTATTATAACAGCAGGGATAAACAGGATAAACATAATTCTTCCATACCTGATAATAACTCTTGGTATAGTTACCGGGTTCGTAATGTTTCTGGGCTATCTCACAGACCAGTTTCATTTTTCGAAGCATGTTTATATGGTGTTTATTCTTTTTTGCCATTATATTAATCAATAAAACCAATGATTATTAACGTATCCGGATTACAAAGGAGATTAAATTTTTCCTCTCCTTCCTTTTCTATGTATACTCTTTGTTTACCGTTTATAAGCGGCTCAGAGTGCTTTGTATATCCTTCATGACCGCTCTTAGTCTTAACTATAAAACCAGCATTTGGCTTTCCCCTAAAGTAGGCTAAATGATTTTCGATTTCCAAGTTGGTTATTTTCTTCATACCACTACTTAATTATAAAACCCCCAGACTTCTCGCAAAACTCAATCAGGCTTTCTACTTTATCTATAAATTCCGAAGATGGTGGTGCAGCCCTTTTATTAATGGATAAAAGTGAATTTTGCTCACTCTCTGACATCTTATCCCAATCTTTCCGAATTGCTCTTTTTACAAATACATATCCTCTAAATAGTCTTGCTATTATTTTAGATTCAGCGGCCGTAACTCTAAAGCCGTCATTTGATACAGGTGATCCCGGACCACGGGAACCATTATAAATATAAAATCCTGGACGTGCAGTGTTTTCTCCATAACCAAATAAATAACAAGCACCTGTTTCATTAAGAATAACTGGCCAGGTAAAGATCATCCCATGTAGAGAACCAGCTTGCGTGTTTTTAGGTATTAAATCATATCCCATAATTCTATCATATTTTAATTATTCATAAAAGGGTTTCCATTTGCTCTCAATAGTTACGCTTAATTTTCCAGTGCCATCACAATGGTTGCAGGGAATCTTTCTGTTTTCGATTCTACCGGTCTCTTTATCCAGGTGATCATAATCAATATGGCCACCTTCTCCATTGCATACCGGGCAAACGAATCCGTAAAACTCATGTTCTTCTGTTACCCTCCCATATTTGGGCGGTTCTATTTGTAGAATATGTTGTTGTTTACTCATGGCTGTCAGGATTTTTTTGGTTTAATGAAAAATATTTCCTCCTGTTTTAAGCAAACGCCAATTTTATTATAGAGTTTAGCTATCTCCGGTTTTTTACGATCGGCAAGTAGTTTACTTTTGGATACTGTCTCTTCTATCTGAAGATAATCCGGAGCGAACTTTTTGACTTTTGCCAGGACCATGTTATCATCATAACCATCTTTGTTGGCTATTCTTTCTCTACCTGCCCGGAAACCCATCATTGCATAAGGAGTTTCTATAGTTTTTTTCTTCTCAAATAACTCTTCTCTGTGGGTGTCAGCGTAACTTTGTAGCTTTAATAAAGTTACTTCCTGCTCGGATTTCAATAAAGAAAGCTTTACTTCGTACTTCTGAAGAACTTCATCCCTTTTTGTTTTGATCTTTTGGATTTGGGCATCAATAGATGTGTAGTTCTTTAAATCCTGTTCTATCTGCTTACGGGAAACAGACGTTCTTTTCTTTGTCATTACTGTAGTATTTATAGTTAATTTAATTTGTTTTATTGTCCTGTTTTTTTCTATAGATCATTATATCTTTATACTTTCTTGTACCAGTTGCCTGATTATATCTGCTATATATTTTTGATCCCTTAAAATAATCAACCCCTATATTGGTTGAGAACCATTCGCATAACTCTAATAATTCTGACTTTTCAGAAGTGTGATAAATATAGTTTTCATCCTGTAATACCGTCAGAACTTGCAAATAATCAGTTAAACGCCAGTAGGTATCAGATTTGTACGTTTTTGTATTGGTCGAAAGATAAGGTGGGTCAATGATAAAAAGAATATTTCCCTGTTCTTTATATTTTTCATAAAGAAGCCTGTAATCCATTTTAACAATTTCCAATCCTTCCAGATATGAATCTACATGATAATCCGATTTTTTAACATTATTGTAGAATGTTTGCTTTCCGAGTTCTTCAAAGCTATTGGCATACTTTGCGGAAAACATTAAAGAAGATGATAAGGATATAGAATCAATGTAAGAACCTTTAATGTGTTCTTCTCTTAGTATTTGAACAATATGTTTTCTTACTTCTTCAGGAAGTTTCTTTTCTTTAGGATACTCCACTACATAAGTTCGGATTTTGTTTAATATCCGGTTTGTTGTTTCAATGTTTTCCAGTCTTTGGTGGAAGTCGTCATAATCGTTGTATATGACCCTTAAATCCGGAAACATGCGTTTGGCTACATGCGACAAAAGACCGGAACCTCCAAATAAGTCTACAACTGTGTCTATACTTGGTTTTATATCAGATAACGCCTCTTTATACTCTTTTAGAAAGAATCTTTTTTGTCCTTGAAAAGGTATGGGAGCAGATGTATACATCTTCATTTATATAGAGTTTTTTATAGTTAATTACAATTTGCTAAATGTTGTTCTTTCTTTTGCTTTTTGGCTATGTTGTCACAATAAGCACGTACAGCACTAAGAAGAGAAGGAAGTTCACGGGTCTCTATCTGGGGGATGATCCGGCCTTTTGAAATAGGTAGCGAGCGGATGTGTTTATTTAGTTCTCGCCAGTCGTTATTTACCACATATACGCCAATCCGGGAAAACGTTTGTATAATCGCATGAATGATTTCCCGGCGTTCTGCCTTTTCGATCATCTTTGTTGGGTTACATTCCTCTTTAAGCCGGTAGCGCATAGATTCTATAAGTTCAGTATATTCCTGATCAGAAAGAGCGGTTAAAGATACGGAGTAAACACCTTCTCCATATTCACCCTTTAGGAACTCTGTTACTTCGATTTCTTTACACTCCTTATGGAATGCTTTGTTATAGCCTTTCATTTGCTTTAATAGAGCAAAGAATGTGGCAGTACTGCGTGTTTTCTTCTTTGTTTTTGTCATAGCTTATTCTTTTATTTCTTCAAATTCTGCCCACTCTAAAATCTTTTTAGCTTCTTTTGATAGAGAAAAATTTATTTTTTTGCATTTAGGGATACCATTATCCAAGCTAAGAGCCGGCGTAAATACTCCCAGATCATCAATTACGGCCGTTTTACCGTTTAAAATGGCCTCTGTTATAAGTCTGGATATACCCTCCATAACGCACATTGTACGAATAACCGGAATACCTACTTTTTCTTCCAGTAGTTCAGCCATTTCACGCATAGAAACAGTATCCTGCTTTACAGGTATGATCTGTTTTCCTGTCTTACCGTTAAAGTTCCCTTTAACCTCATTGATTTTGTACTTAATTTTATTCATGATTGTCTGTTTTGAAGATATGTGATACTATTGAAAAAATCTATGTTGAGTTTTACTCCTTTTATTTTAGCTGCATGAATAGCCGGTTCCAGATAGTCTGCAAGTTCTCCATAATTATCCGCTATTTGTCTTAGATATAGCGCAACTTCTTTATCTATCCCAATCTCTTTAAAGAATTGTTTGTAAGTTCTATCTATTGAGCGGATTTCTCTGATTCCTGCTTTAAACCGACGGAAAAATTGGGGAATCCCTGGTTTATGAAGGTTTTTCTTTAGGGTATTTAAAAGATCAGGTGTACCAACCATTACAATACTACTCTGGGTACTACGTATGTAATCGTATATTGTCTTAATAGACAATAGTCCAGATTGCTTCAGGTATTCAGATTCGTCAAATATAAGCATCGGTAATACACCTCTGTCAGATAGGTTAGAAAGATGCCCTTCTATCTGTTGTTTTATGTAAGACTGTGAACCCGTAAAGTTTGTATTCATCGCAGTTTGTATTTTACGAAGTAAATCCGATAACCGGTCACTTTCTTCACAGGTAACAAGGAAGGTGCCTTCCGGATAAGCTTCCAGAAAGCGATCTATTGCATACGTTTTTCCGCATCCTGTTTCACCAATTAACATTCTTGTAGAAGATGTGTGTTTTGCCTCTGTCAGTTCTTTAATAACGTCAATAAACTGATCTGTTTTAATAAGTGGAAGGTCTCTTTTGATTTCCATATTTTTAGGGGTTTATTTGAAATTTACTCCAATCTATTACTGTGTTTGCATATTCCTCGTAGGCTTTTTCAGCCTCTCTTTTCGCTTTCTTTTCTTCCCGGTTGCGCTGTTTGCGGGCTGTTTGGATTTCCTTTTGAATCTGTTTTTCTGCTATTTCAGCGGCCAGGTCTTCATCGGATTTAATGACTCCGGAAGGCTGTAGGTATTGTTTACGTTGACCTTGGCTATCGGTTAGCATGGTAGCAGCGTGCCAGCCTTCCAATCCCGGGGTATGGGCCAGTTCGCCGGCTATTTCATTGGACCGGCGGATAACTTCAACAACATGCGGTTCCAGGACTTTTTTATTAAACTCGTCTATCTTCCTTAGTTCTTCAAAATCGCCTTCTTTCCTATCCCGCAAAGCCATGGGCTGCTCATATACTTTATTTAGTAGGAAGCGTTTCTTTTCGGTTTCGTCCATTACCAGGATAGAAGAAAGATCTTTTTCGTCGTACACAACAGTCCACTGTTGAAGGGGATTTTTGCGGAAATTAAGATCAAAGGTGTCGTAGTTCCGGATTTCACCTAAGATCGTAGGGTTTAGAACTCCTGCTTCCAGTCGTTTGGGGCGTTCGTTACGGTGGCCAAACTTGTAGAGGTAAGTTTCCCTGTCCATTAAAAGCTGGTCTTTTTCAGGCATTTTATTCTAGGCTTCGAGCCATACCTTTTCTTTCTTTTTCCGGTCTTCTTGAATGATCCAGTTGATTTGCTCTATTACTCCGTCTTTATCAGGGAATTGATGTTTATTTGCGTTTAACATATCAATATTAGGCTGGTTCTTTTTCCTGGCATTGATGTTGTGGCCGCTCCAGTTGGTATTTCCAAAATACTTCTGGCAGTACTCATCATTGAGATATTTGTTATAACGCTCAACGGGTTTACTTTTTGCGTTCTTTGCCCTGGCTGGAGTGAAATACTTTGCAATATCTTCATAAAAGGAGGTCATGGATTTTACTCCAAAGCGGTCGCTTTGTATCTGGAAGGGGCGGTAGTAATCTCCCAGTTTTTCCCGGCAATGGTCTATTGCGTTTTTAACAGCTAGCTGTATAAGATCAACTGTTTCCTTTTCTCCGATGGCTACCCCTACAGGATAATTGTTTACGGCATCTATGATTATAACCGCTACCAGTCGGTTCGTATAGGTAGTTACGGTATGTCCTTTTTTGTCTTTTACTTGCTTTTTGTAAAGTAGTTCTACAGTCCAGCCATCAATACTCCAAAATGAAAGGGCTTCGTCCGGCCGCCGGCGCCTTGGCTGCATAGAAATTTTACCCCGGAAGGCTTCTGATCCGTTTCGTCCGGCCTCTGTGTAAAGAGAATACTCTGAAAGGTATTTGCGTACACTCCTCCCGCTGATCCGCTCCCAGCCTTTAGCTACGGCGATACGGTTGTATACTTCTGCTATATATTCGGCATTGTAGCTGGCTCCTTTGGAGCAAAGGGAGATAAGAAGTCCTGTTTGTTCTTCGGTGTATACTTTGGCGGCATTTTTATTACCCTGTTTCCGGGTATCGATACAGCAGGCGGCACCCACTTCCATGTAGCTACGTATTTTCTCCCGGATCTTGTTGTAAGCGGTAGGAAGGTGGATGCCTTTTGTTTTAAATAAGAGGGCAGTATCCTCATACAGGTCAGCGGCTTTTTTATAACCTACCTTTTGAAGTACTTCTTTGTCTGATAGCCGGATAAACATGGTAAGCCAGCGGCAGGCTTCTTCTGCTTTACGTAAATCTTTAGCTGGTATTTTTTCACCGCTGGGATAAGTAGCCGTTTGGAAATACGCTTCATCTTCCTCTTCCAGGAAAGCGTACCGGCTAAGACGTTCTTCTATTTCGTCAGCTTTCCCGTTGGTTTTATACCACTCTTCGGGTGTAAGGTTATCTAAGAATGTTTCCCGGATCTTGATCTGGTATTCCGGTTTTAAACCGGAATAATGGAGATATACCGTTTTGCCTTCTTTGTGGTGGGGCCAATAATTATAAGTGTTATTTTTTTGACCATTTAAAGCTTTCCATAAATAATTTTCAGATACTCCACAATCGTTTATTTCGGGAATAGTTACACAATAAGTCTTATCTCCTGGCTTTGCTACAGTAGAAAAGCAGGGCGAATCAATTGGTATGTTTCTATAAGAGGGCATTGTTAAAATTTATTTTATTTGTTCCCATGCCAGTATCGCTCTGGATAATACCTTTGTATTCATGGGAAATGTTTACTTTTGAAATGCGAAAACAAAAAGTAAAAACATTATGGAAAAAGAACTTGCAAAATCTATTGATAGGCTTGCTGATGGACTTTTAAAAAATGTTGAGCCAAAGCAATTAATAGCATATTGTATGTATAAACTTGTTATGGCTAATTCTCTTTCGAGGGCTTCATCTCAATTTCTTAAACAACATCTTACAGAAGAGATTACAACCGTCATGCATCCTGAGGTTGCTAGTTTATTGCTGTTAGATCTTCATATTGGATTTCTTGTAGAAGAGTTAGACCTCCTGACGAAATTAAAGACTCAACCGTTTGCCGATCTTTTTCAAACTGACTTAAAACAAGAGGATAAAGAGTCTCTTTAGTAAAAGGATTATCAGTAGTTGTTTTTGTATTCATATTTTAGTATGTTTTTTAGGTGGGTATTTTACTCTCCCCACTTTTTTATAGCTGTAGTTTTAATTTTTTCATACATCTGACCTTTGCGAGCTTTTAGCGCTTTAGTCACTGTATTTACATGGATTCCCAGTATATTAGCTACTTCTTTTTTCCATCCATGTGGTAACAATTCCGGCAATCTTGTTTTCTTTTCAATTATTGTATTCATATCAAAATGTTTAAAATTATCTCTATCTTTATGCACCATGTGAGAAATCACACTGCAAGTATAGTGTATTATTTTACATTATACAAGCAATTGACGTAAAAAATTACATTAAAAATAATGGGAGCAACTGAAAGAGTTAAGGTGTACTTAGAAAATAAAGGTATTACTAAATATGCTTTTTATAAACAAACTGGCTTTTCTAATAAATTTTTGGATAACAGTTCTAACATGGGTACTGATAGAGCAGAGATTATTTTACGCCATTATCCAGATTTAAACCCTGTTTGGCTTTTAACCGGAGAAGGCGAAATGCTAAAGACAAAACCCTACTCATTTCCAGAAATAGAAATACCTATAGTAGGAGAATCCGAAGTTACTTACGGTGGAGATAAAGATATAATTGCTAGTTTAATAGAAAGCAATAGAAAATTGATAGAGACAAACCGAAGGCTTGTAGAATCGCAGGTAAAACTAATAGAAACGAATTCCAAATTAATGGAATTGAAAGAACCGCAATCTAAAGAAGATCAGATTGCGGATGCTGGTTAATTATTTGTCTTTATAACTTTAAAAGTTGGTCTATCATAAAGCCGATCTAACAAAAGTCTATTTACCTCTATTAATTCAGCATTAAGTTGACTTAACTCATCATTTGCTTTTCCTAATTGTCTATTTACGGAAAGCAATTGCCTAATAGCCTCTCTCTGGTTTTTTTCATTGGTTATCATACAAATTCATAATTAGGAGTTATATAATATACAATATTACAAAATAATAGTATAGTCGTATGAATTATTATGAGTATAAATTATTACAAATGTCATTTTATTAAAATTTTATGTATTATTTCCTTTAAATAGTTTCTTTTTAAACCTCTCTGTTATCTTCTCTTCTAACTCTTCCGCATGGCCCATAAACTGACGCTGTGGCATCTGAAAACCTTTTCCCCGGCCAGACTTTCCGCCTTCATTGTGAACTTCTGCATAGGCAACCTTTTCGTTTCCGGCGCTCCAGGTGATCTCTTCTTCTGATACGCTGGCCGCCCGGATGCTATTCATCAGTGCCGCACTCTGGACCATGAGGGATCCTTTTCTACGTTTACCGCTCTGGTCTACTTTTGCAGGCTCCCACTTCTTCCCGTCAAATCCTTTACGGCGGAAAGAGTCTTTAAAATAGGAAACACCAGTTGCGGCTGCCATGCCAGCAAGTTCCTTAAAATTAGGCTGTAAATTCTTTAGTTCTTTTTCCGGTATCATAATTTTATTTATATTTGTGCCGAGGCATGTAGCCGCGGGGGTGAATAATATTCGCTAATCCTGGCGGATGGTGGAAGCGAAAAGAGTCTGGGCCTGATACAGCGTGGCAAAGTGTTAATCCGCAAATAAAGAGGCTATTTTGAGTGGCCTCTTTATTTTTTTATTAGTAGCCCCCTCCGGTACTTCCAGCGTGGATCTATCTTCCGGCTTCCCCGGCCTTTTTCCTTTATCCTGGGAGCCTTTTCAATTTCGAACCAGGTTGAGACCTGAAGCTGGTCACCAGATACCCGGCAAACAACATTTACGACCTTCCCTTTATAGAATTTAATATAGTTGAAGTTATTAAACTCTTTCTGGTAATCATTTACCCACACTTCGTCGGGGATTCGAAGAGCCTCCGAAATAGCATTTAAAAGAGGAATCCGGGTTTTCTCATACTTTCCGGACGTATGGGTATTAAATACCTTTTCAGGTAGATGGAAAATTTTACCCGAGATATCCTTAAAAGTTTTGTTTTTCTTATACCACTCTTTGTGATCACCCGTAAAGGCGTTAAATTCCGCCGTAGCCTGGTTTAATTTTTTAGAGAACGAATCCAGGTTGTAATCCGGCGCATGCAGCTCACCTAGATAACTGGCTGCATGATGTGGGAACTTACGGATATACATCTGGTTTGCAGTAAAGACCTCGGCTGTTTCCGACCGGTTTACTCCCCATCCGGAGGCTTTTGCTTTCTTCCATTCTTTGGACTGAAAGAATTTCTCTACCTTCTGTCTATCTTCTTCAAAACCTTCCGGATGCTCTTCTTTCATCCTATTATCTACCGTACAGCGGCACCCCCAGCCATTGGGTGGAAATATTTGTTTCCAAATAAGATCACTGGCCGGAAGAGCTACTCCGTCAAGGGCCGCATGTTCTTCCCGTACGGAGGCATCCCCTACAGTACGGTACACCCAGATAGGAAAAAGTTTGCTGCTAGCCTTTAGGGCATGGTAGTTACTGGCGGATTCTGCAACCTGAAGAGCGGTATTATACTCCGTCTTCTGCCACTTATCGTTAAAAGTGGTCGTTATTTCTCTTGCTCTCTTTTTAAAGTCGCTGTAATTTTTACTATCCCGGAGCGCTTTATTTAATTCCTGGACCTCGGAAAGTGTCTTAGCTGCCGAGAAATGAAATAAATTCAGTTCCATAGAGGACGTAAACACATCATCCGGTGCACCATATTCAATGGAGGGCTTTAGGCTCTTTAAATGGGCTGAAAGTGGCATTTTTGCCGCTTTTAGTAAATCCTTAGCTATCCACCGGAAGAGTTCGCCGTCCCAGTAAGTAGATTCTCCCTTCCATACGCGGTCTATTAATTCATCGTTAAAACTGGTGAGGTGATTCCCACTCGATGCCCCGGAGCGATCCGGGGCTTTTAGAAAAAGCCCGGTGTCCTCCCCGGAATCTTCTTTCTCTTTAACTTCTCTTTTTAACCGGTCTTTCAGTAAATCTAACAATGTGCCATCTGGATCCGGAAAGTTTCCAAGTGTGTAGCCTCTTAAAGGCACAGGTGCCGGCCGATCTTTCCTACCGGTTACCTCTATCCCGAAAGTCTCGCGGATCCACTCCGGATCAATATCATAATTGCTAGAGGCCTCATGTACCATCTTCCAGAGTTTCTCCAGGTTCACTTCTTTAGCAATTTCTATTTTTAGATTCGGCGGAAGAAAACCGATCCGGGAAAGGGCTGGAAGGAATATCTTATTAAAAGAAGTTTCAATAAGCCGCCGGTCTGATTTTACAACCGCCTCCATAAGCCCCTTACTAGATTCTTCCTTTGAGCGGTTGCCATGGAGTGTATCCTGGCCAATTACAGCGGCAAGGTTAAGAAGAGACAGCATCTGGTCGCAGGTTGCAATAAGGTTCCGGTATACGTCTCCGTTTGTGTTCGTCCCTTGGGCAAACTCAAAGTTCTCGGTTGTGTCAATGATGAAGTAGGCCGCCGATCCGATCTCACGCATCATTAGTTCAGCCCGGTTTAACATCCCCTCATCACTGGTATTTGTTTTCATTACCCGGGGTGGAATGCCATATATTTCACAGAGCTCACTCCAGCAGGAAAGGGCAAAGCGTTTCATAAGAACATACGGAACGGCTTTGTTAAGCAGACCCAGGTCACGCTTTCTGGGATATATTTCCACAAGCCAGGAGCCAAATTCAGGAACTTCCCGAAATGGAATGGAACTATCCGTGCTAAGATCCGGATAAAAGAGACCCGTTTCCGGAGAGACATGCTTGCGGGGGATGATATCCACTTCCAGGCCGGTAGGTGTATAGTCAAACTCAATCAGGCTATGGCTGTAAAAGCGGCTCATAACGGTAAATTCCACCAAATCTTCATACAGCCCGGAGTCCCTCAGCCGTTCTGTGGCCTCTTCGTTTTTCTTATCACCTGCGTACAGGTCAAAATCCATTGCCTGGCTTTTTCCGATCCGAAGAACCTGTACCTGTGAAGTCATAAGAGCGTCAAGCATGATTTCATCATAGAGGTTCTGAAGGAGCGTTTGCCGTGGTGCATCTTTCTTTTCTGCCTGGCTCCGTGCTTTTTTCCAGTCAGCAATATCTTTGCGGGTGATCGATTCCTGGCGTTTGATCACCTTACGCATCAGGCCCATATCATTTTTAGAAGGTAGAGCCTTTACTATCTGTTTTTTCTTTTTTCCCATTAATAGTTATGTCTGAATTTGGGGTTTGAACCGAACTTTGTTTTAATCTTAACATCACCGCTCTCATCGGTAAGAAGTGGAAGCTGTGGGGTAACTACCCCTTTTGCCGCCCGGTTTAAAAAGTCAATTGCCCTGTCATATCTGTCCTTCCACATATCGTAAATTGTTTCTGCACTACAAACCTGGATAAGGGTCCAGATGGTAATTGTTTTTGTATAGTTTAGGATCAGTGTATTTCTATCCTTTCCTCTGGCCTCAAAGATGAGACGGGTATCATACCGGCTGGATAGATAGGAGGATATTTCAGCTATTGCCGCTTCGATTACCTCTGTTACCATCTGCTCATCGCCTTCTGTAATATCATCAATTACATGCTGGTACATGCTGGTTTTTAATTCATCGGGGTGTAAAAACATTCTCTATAATTTTGATTGTTAATAATGCCTGTTGGCTCTTTTTCCTACTATATGCCTATTGTTAGATACCCTTTCCCGGTTGCTAAGAATCCAGATGGCTCCTTCCAGCGCATCAGGTGCATCATCATGATTCCGGCTTCCTTTTTCAAAAAGTAGTAATTGGTCGATCATTACTTCCATTCCCTGGGAGCCCTTCTCCTTTTCATTAAAAATCACTTCATAACGTTGGAAAAGAGGCTGGAGATTTTCAATACGCTGGAATTTATCTGGTTTTTTGCGTGTGTCGGGAAGGATCGGTATCTGGAATCCCTTTTTATTTCCAACCTTCTTAAATTCATCTAAAAGTAGGTCCTGAACGAAACCGGATTCCATCATGTACCGGACGGGAAGACCTCTGACATATTCACGCATCTGATAGTGCCAATCCACCATAGTAGAAACCTTTGTCTGGTCTGCAAAGACTTTCAGGACATGGAAAACACCTTTTTTAGTGATGCCAACCAGGACGGTTGCTTTAAAGTCATTTTTGGTGCTGGATTTAAATGACGGGTCAGTGTAACAGATAAGAGAAGCATAATCGGAAAGGGAAAGCATTTTCCCATAACGCATATACTTTTCTTCAAAGACAGAGCCTTCCCGTACCGGGTTATTCATGTATTCCCGCTGGAAGCGGGCTTCACCCATATCCTGGCGAACTTCCTGAATCTCTTTAAGGGTAAAGTTCTCTTTCCAGGTTGGCCGTCCGTTTTTATCCAGGACATTGACAGTAGTATGGAAGAAGTTTTTCTTTGTATCGGCCAGTGTCCCGATAACCGTATGTCTATCGAAACGGTTTCCAACGATAACGAACCGGCCCCGGCCCATATCCATAGAGCCAAAGAGAGCACCCAAACACCAGTCTGCTGTTTGTTTTACCCTTCTGGGGTTGCGGGACATTTCATCATCATCTATATCATCAATACTGATATAGTTTACCCGGATGCCGCTTTTTTTGATACCTCTTGGAGATTGTCCCCGTCCCAGTGCCAGAAACATATCGCCATCGGCGGTAATGAATTTACCGTCCGCCCATGACCCTTCCCCTTTCTGTTGGCTGAAATCACGTTTATAAAGTTCGTTAGATTCCAGTTCCGCCTGTAGGTCAGAGAGTAATTCTTTGGCCGCTGGGTTACTTTTTGAAACCAGAACCATAACAAGCGGGTCCCGTTCATCCTGGATACGTAGCCAAAGGGGAATAAGAAGCGATAAGTGTGTAGATTTGGCATGGCCCCGGGCCCACTCAAAGATGCCCCGGGCGCGGTTGTTCTTTAGGATGTAGTTAGCGGCCTCTATCTGGAACTTCCCGCAGGCTTTGGTAGCCAGGTGTGGAAAATAAGTTGTTACAAAATATCCATAATCAGTTTTGGCCCGCATGATCCGGGACGACTGGTTTTCATTAGTACTATCAAGTAGTGTGGCTGTTGATTTCTGGACATCCAAACAATGTTTGGTCCATTTCTCCATAGCCTTCTTTCTTTTGGAGGACTTTACTTTTGCTTTTTTAGAGGTAACGACCATTATTCATCAGTTGAAAGGGTACGGACATATTCTTTATGATACCGGTTGATCTGGAAAATAAATTCCTGGGTAAGCCCGGGATCTGTTTCCGATTTTTCCATGAGCCACTTTTCAAAAAGGATCATCACATCTATAACGGTAGTCTGGGTGATGGTCTCCGAAATGCGTTCGGCGGAAGCCATAATTTTAACCAGGTTATCAGCCAGCTTTGTGATCTCTTCTACGTTGATCTCTTTTTCCCCGGATTTATCAATCAGTATCTGGGTGATCTTTTTGGCAGCTACCATCATGGAACCAGCCAGCTCGGAGGGGGATGTATTCTGATCTTTCTTTTCTTTCTCCCATCCTTCGGTTTTTACCCATTTACTAATCGTTGCCTCTGTAATGCCGACAACTCCAGCGATCGCTTTCTGGGTTTCTCCCTTTAAATAAAGCTTTAAGGCTATCCCTTTGGCCCTATCCCTGTCTGCTTTTGTCTTTTTTACTACTGCCATTTTGGATGTGTTTGATAGTGCAAAATTGGAAGTTTCCCCGCGCGTACAAAAATTGTACTTAAGTTTTTTAAGTACAATTTGATAGCCTATAAAAAAGTAGTGAAATTTGTTACACAGAAATCGCAGGATAGAGCAGTGGTAGCTCGTGAGGCTCATTACCTCAAGGCCGGGGGTTCGAATCCCTCTCCTGCAACAAACATTTTTAGGTTGGTTTATTGGTTTGTTGACCTTTCCACCGGAGTAGCCGCCGGATGGAAAGGATAAAGATTGAAGGTTATCACTACAAAGGGAGGTGAGCGGCTACCGGAGGAGAAAGCCTCCCTTTACAAATAAAAAAGGAAATGGCAAAAAGACTTATTTGGACGGATGAATCCCTTAACTGTTACGGTTTTTGGCTCCTTACGGAAGGGGGCGACCTTTCAGACTTTAAGAAAAATCCGATCATGCTGTATAATCATCATAGGACATGGAGCGGTAAAACGGATGAGATTCTACCGATCGGAGTTTGGGAGGACTACAAGGTAGAAGGAGGGGTTATTACCGGATCCCCCAGGTTTGACCTTAAAGATGACTTTGCCAAAAAGATTGCAGGTAAGGTAGAGGGTGGCTTTTTAAAAGCCTGCTCGGTCGGTATCCGGATTCTGGAAGTCAGCGAGGATCCTAAATATTTAAAGCCCGGACAAACCCGGCCAACGGTCGTAAAATGGAAATTAAAAGAAGTTTCTATCGTAGATATTCCAGTCAATCCCAATGCCGCCGGAATTGTCCTTTATGATGCAAACGACAATGTAATTACACTTTCAGAGAGCGGAAACAGCTCCCTTCTACCACTATTAAACAAAGATATTAATAAACAAAACAGTATTTTAATGAAAAGTATTGCACTACAGTTCGGGCTGAAAGAATCAGCCTCGGAGTCGGAAATCCTTCTGGCTTTTACTAAATTAAAATCCGATCACCAGGCGGAGGTTGCGGCTATAACTCTCCGGGCCACAAATGCGGAAACAGCCCTTAAGGATCTGTAGGAAGAGGTTGCGGCCGGAAGAAAGAAAGAGGCGGACGGGCTTCTTCAGGAAGCCTTAAAGCAGGGTAAAATTACAGCGGATCTTCTTCCTGTATATGAAAAATTCTTCGAAACCGACCACGAAGGAACAAAAAAAGCCCTCCTTGGCCTTCCGGGAAAACAGAAACTGGGGGCCATGATCGGAAAAACCGGTGATATGTCAAAGTATGCCTCCCTTTCCTGGGATGAACTGGACCGGAAAGGACTCCTGGCAGAACTCAAAGAAAAGGATCCGGAGCTCTATAAGGAGAAGTATTCAGAGATGGCAAAAGGATTAAACATAACTTCTAAATAATTAAAATGAATGGCTTTACAAATTGAACTTTGGGTAAAATCTATTATTGGGAATTTATTTGCAGACAACACTTTTGCATATCACTCTGTGGATCACAGTGAGTTTGTTAGTGGCAAAACGGTGCATGTCCCCAATGCAGGTACGCCCTCGAGGGTAGTAAAAAACCGGACAATCTTTCCGGCCAATGTAACCCAGCGGGAAGATGTTGATCTTAAATATGACATTGACGAATTTACCGTTGATCCTATCCGTATTTCCAATGCCGAAAAGGTGGAACTTTCCTATAACAAGCGGGAAAGCATTGTTGGAGAAAACCGCTCAAAGTTAGAGGAAGAGGTTTACAGTTCCCTTATCTATAATTGGATACCAGAGGGGGGGAACTGTACTGGAAACACAGGGAAGCCCAGTTGATAGCCACCTGGAAGGAACAACTGGAAAGCGTAAAGGTATTGATAAAAAGACTGTTTCCGAGGCAATGAAACAGTTCAATAAGTGGAACATACCCCAGGAAGGGCGTTTTATGATGTTGGATTCTGATATGTACGACCAACTCTTTGAATCTATGACAGACGCAGAGCGCAATAACTTCCTGTTTTGTGCTAACCTGGAAAAAGGAATTATAGGTAAATATAAAACCTTTACCTTTTTTCAACGTAGCCAGGTAGCAAAAACGGCTGGGGATAAAACCCTAAAACCGTTTGAAGCGCTCGCTGAAACAGATGATTGTGCAGCAGGTATTGCCTGGTATCGTGGTAGTGTATCGCGTGCCCTTGGTGAGACTGTACCTTTTGAAGATGAGAATAACCCACTGTACTACTCTGATATCCTCTCTTTCCTGCAACGTGCTGGGGGCCGGTACATCCGGGCGGATAAAAAAAGGAGTACTGTTAATCAAACAAGCTGCTGAATAATGGCAAAGCTTCAGTATCTTATAATACACTGCACTGCCACCCCGGAAGGACAGGAGGTGAAAGCCCTGGACATCCGGCGGTGGCATACCGCAGCGCCTCCTTCGGGTAACGGGTGGAAGCAGGTAGGGTATACAGATATGATCCACCTGGACGGACGGGTGGAGCGACTGGTGGATAACAATGAGGATGCCAATGTGGATCCCTGGGAGATCACAAATGGAGTGGTAGGCTATAACAGTATAAGCCGGCACATTGTGTATGTGGGTGGTGTGGCTCCGGATAAAAAGACTCCCCTTGATACCCGGACCCCGGCCCAGAAAGAGGCACTTAAAAACTATGTGCTGGATTTTAAGAGACGCTTTCCGTCGGTAAAGATTATCGGGCATAACGAAGTGGCCGCAAAGGCATGCCCTTCCTTTGATGTCCAAAAGTGGCTAAAGGAAATCGGTATTAATCAGTGATGTAATGGAAAAGTACCCTTTGATTGCTCAGATCACAATTCTTGTACTTACTCCTTTTTGCTCCTGGCTGTTTAGTAAACTTCATACCAAAAGGGAAAAACAGAAAATAGATCTGGAGATAATCCAGGCAGCTATTGCTCCCCAACTGGACTCTATCCAACAGCTAACAGCCCATAACAACCAACTCGTACAGATGTATCTGGATGAATAAAAGGAGCGGATCCGGGCGGAAGGAGAGAATAAACAGCTAAAGGCAGAAAGAGAAGACCTGTCTGAAAAGGTCTCCAGGCTTACAAAGCAGGTAGACCGGTTAGAGAAGTTATTAAAAAAGTTTACAGATGAAAAGATCCATAATTCTTCTTCTTAGTTTTCTTCTGGTAAGTTGCGGAAGCACTAAAAAGACTACCCGGGATTCTTTAGAAAGTACTTCCGGAATCCTGGAAGATGTTCAGATAAAACAGGAAAGTGTAAAAGAAGATCACTCCTATCTCAAAATTAAGGAAGAAGAGACATTTGAAACAGAAACGATTTTTTATGATACGACTCTTCCGGCGGATAGTCTTACGGGTAATCCGCCAGTCTTAGAAAAAAAGACAACAGTTAGAAAAATGGCTGTCACCTACGAAAAGGAAAGAGAGGAAAAGGAGGAATATAAAAGCGATCTAACCGGGCGGATAAAAGAGGACCATGTGGTGTCTGCCTACTGGGAAAAAGAGAAAGAGCACTCCGGTCGGCCACCGGCGATATGGATAGTAATATTACTAACAATTCTTATAATCATTTTAAAGAATGTCAAAGACAGCAGTAAATAACGAGATAGCGGCTAATTCTGTAAAGGATCAGGCCGTAACCGGGGAACAGGAATAGAAAGTTCAGGAAGCCGGCGAAAAAGTAAAAGTTTCAGAGACTCCCAAAGTCGTAGCGGCAACCGGCACAAAACAGACTGCTAAAAAGGAGGAGAAAAAAACAGAGTCCACTGCAAAAGATAAAAAGGTTTCAGAGAAAGAGGCTTTTGCCACACTGGCGGCTCTCTATGCCCTTACTCCTGAAGAGGTAAAAAGTAGACTTGAAGAAAGTGAGGAAAAGAAGGCCGAAAAAAAGAAAGTGGCAAAAGCCTCAAAGTCTGCCTCTGAAGATTCACCACTCTACAAGAAGGGGCTTTCGATCTTAAAGGATCATCCCTCAATGGAAGAGGTCTATTTAACAGCTAACGGTTTTGGCTTTTTCAGCTATGAAGAAGCAAAGAACCATGGCCAGGGATTAAAGGATAAAAGCATCGTACATGTTAAACGGAAAGCAAAATGACACTACCAAGAGTTAAGATCAGTTATAAAAATGGAGCCATTGGCCAGGTGGAAGCTATGGCAGACGGATGTGTGGGTATGATTGCACTGGGTGCTACGGAAACAGAAGGCTTTAAACTGGGTACCACCTATGTCGTTAAAAAGCTTTCCGCCCTTGAAGATCTCGGGGTAACAGTGGAGACTAACCCCAACCTGTACCGCAATGTAAAAGACTTTTACGCAGAAAGTGGAGACGGGCCTGAGCTGTACCTTATGGGGTTCCCGGCTGCGGAGACATTTACCAGTGTCCTGGATAAAGATAACCTGGCAGGTGCCCGGCTGCTCATTCAGGAGACAGTAGGTAAGATCCGGGCGCTGGTTGTATTCAAAACACCGGAAAAAGATTATGAACTTACCCTTTCCGGTGAAATGGATCAGGATGTAACGGCGGCTCTATCCAAAGCCCAGGGGCTTGGTGAGTGGGCTACCGATCAGTTGAAAGCGCCCATCTTCACACTATTGGAAGGATACGGATACAGCGGGGAGGCTCTCTCTCTTACCGCACTTACAACCATGAAGCATAACCGGGTGGGTATTGTAATTGGCGATACCCAGGCGGATAGCCCCAACGCCTGCATGGGAATCGTTGCCGGCCGGCTTGCTATCTCTCCAGTACAGCGCAAAATCAGCCGGGTAAAAGACGGAGCCCTTACACCTCTTACCATTTATGTGGGTAGTGACCCGGCCGAAATCGCAGACGTGGAAATGGTTCACGAAAAAGGCTATATCACATTCCGGACCTTTGTTGGTAAAAGCGGGTATTTTATTGCCGATGATAACCTGACTACTGAAGTGGCGGACGATTTCCGGTCGGTTACTAACCGTAGGGTAATAGATAAGGCCTACCGGATTGCCTATAACACGCTGATCGAGACCCTGAACGATGAGGTACCGATCGCATCGGATGGGAATCTTTCTCCTGCCTGGTGCGCTTCACTTTCCGGGGATGTAGAGCAGGCCATTATCTCAAATATGACAGCAAATGGGAACCTTGGAAATGATCCGGGTGACTCTTCAGATACAGGGGTAGAATGTAATATTCCTTACGAGCAGCAAATATTAAGCACCTCCGGGCTTCAGGTAGAATTACGGGTAAAGCCCGCAGGCTATGCCAAATACATTGATGTGGAACTGGGTTTTAAAACCGCATAAAAATAAAGGACAATGTTTAACAGTAGACAATACGAGTGGTCTGATATTACGGTATATATGGGAAACCGTGATGTTACCGGTATCAGGTCGGTTAAGTACACAGAAAAACAGGAGAAAGAAGCGGTATACGGCAAAGGAAATATGCCCCTTAGTATCCAGAAAGGAAACAAAAGCTATGAAGGTGAAATCGGGCTTTTACAATCCGAACTGGAGGCTCTTTCTGCTTTAGGCCGCTCGGTTATGGACCTGGAACTCCGGATTGTGGTTGCGTATGGTAATCCTGCTAATGGAGATGTACCGGTAACAGATGAGCTTATTGGTGTACAGTTCACCGAAGAAAACAAAGAGATGAAACAAGGGGATAAGTTTATGGAAGTAACCCTTCCGTTTGTCTTCTTAAGTAAAAAGAAACACGTTTAACATTAAAAATTAAAAAGTCATGTCAAAAGGAAATTTAGTTGGACAGGCGACTCCAGAACAGATTAAGGAGTGGAAAGAAAAACATAGCGATATTTTTGCCGTTACAGTTGCAGCTCATGTATGTTATCTAAAGAAACCAACCCGGAAAGATCTCTCTTATGCTTCCACGGCGGGGAAAACTGATCCCCTGAAGTTTAATGAAGTGATTCTTCGTAATTGTTGGCTGGGTGGCAGTGAAGAAATCCGGACGGAGGATAATTTGTTTATGGGAGCCTGCGGTGTCCTGGATAAATTAATAGAGATTGAAGAGGCTGAAATAAAAAAGCTTTAGAGGCTACCGATGTAGATGAGCGGGAAGACCGGGATGTAATCCGGAAACTGGACGCACAACTCCGGTACTACCTCTCCATCAATCCGGATAGCCTAAGTGACGAAGAGTGGGCCATGCGGGTCAATGAACTAAAGTGGATCAGAAAAGAAGAAGCAAAAGCAAACAAGTTTTAAAATGGCAAATCTCCTGGAATATACTCTTTCCCTAAAGGATAAGATTAGCGGGGTTCTGCAAAAAGTGGGTGCGGAAAACAATAAGCTAAACGAGTCCTGGCAGAAGGTACAGCAGAATGTAAGCAAAGTAAGTGCTGCTTCCGTAAAATGCGGAAACAGTATCTCAGGACTAAAAAAACATGTTGAAGCCCTTCGTACCCAGAGAGATTTGATCCCGGAGAAAAATATCCAGACTATCCGGCGTACAAACGATGAGATCCGGAAACTGGAAGGCCGTATCCGGTCTATGGAAGGAGCAGCAAGCGGAGGAAGGGTTAAAAAGTGGTTTACCAGTCTTCAAACCGCTGTTCCGGCCATTTCTTTACTTCTTAATCCCTTGGTTCTGCTCGGGGCTGCCATCTACAAAGTCTCTTCTTATCTAAAAGATTCAGAAGAAGCCTGGAACACGCAGGCGGAAGCCGAGGCCAAACTGGGGGCTGTAATGCGAAACACAATGAATGCCCGTAAGGAGGATATTGATAGTATTCTCTCCCTTACAGCCGCCCAGCAGGCTCTTGGTGTTATCGGCGATGAAGTACAGATCGCAGGAGCCCAGGAACTATCAACCTATTTATCTAAAAGGGAATCTTTAGAGAAGCTTATCCCTGTCATGAATGACATGGTAGCCCAGCAATATGGCTATAATGCTTCCGGTGAGCAGGCGGTAGGAATTGCCACCATGATGGGTAAAGTAATGGATGGGCAGGTTGGCGCCCTTTCCCGTTACGGTTATAAATTCACCGAAGCACAGGAGAAAATCTTAAAGTATGGAACTGAATCACAAAGAGCGGCAACCCTTGCCAAAGTCGTAACGGATGCGGTAGGAGGAGTAAACGCAGCCCTGGCTGCTACTCCTGAAGGTAAGCTCAAACAGCACGCCAACGAAATGGGTGACCTTCAGGAGAGGATCGGCCGCCTATATGTACAGGTTCAGGCTTCGCTTCTTCCTATTTTTGAATGGTTCCGTGGGATGTTATCTGATGTTATTGATTGGCTGGAAAGCAACCGGGATGCTATTCTAACTATAATAAATACGATTGCCAAAGTATTTAAAACAGCTTTTACCATCGTTCTATTTCCGATAAAGCTAGTCGTTGAGGCCCTTGGCTGGTGGAAAGAGAAACTGGAAGAAGGCCAGCCGGTTGTTGTTATCCTTACCGGCCTTGTGTCGGCTTTTGGCCTGGCCCTCGTTGCAATGGAAGCTCCTATGATGGCAATGGCTGTATGGTCCGGAATTGTTACGGCCGCTAAATGGCTGTGGACAGCGGCGCAATGGGCACTTAACGCGGCGATGTATGCCAATCCTATTGTATGGATTATCACCCTTATTATTGGTCTTATTGGTGTTATTACCTATGTATGCTATAAAATAGATGGCTGGCGCTCTCTTTGGGAAGGGGTTGTCGGTTTTATGAAACATGTGTTTTTGGGATACGTGGAATCGGTAAAGTTATACTGGGATACGATGATTAACGGCATCCTGATAGGTATTGATAAAATAAAACTGGGCTGGTATAAATTCAAAGAGGAATGCGGTATTGGTAACTCGGATGAGAACCAGCGGGCCATTGCAGAGATTAATAAATCGGTTGAAGACAGACAAAACGCAATCCTTGATGGGGCAAAAAAGGTGCTGCACCATGCAAATAAAGCAAAAGAATCGCTCTCCGGAATTGATATGTCATGGACCTCTGAACGGTCGCTCTCTGATCTTACTTCCAGTATGAAAGCAAAACTGGGTATTGAAACACCCTCTATTCCCGGAATGAATCCCGCCCATAGCGGAACCGGAAGTGAGGGGGATAATACCCTTTCCTCCGGGGCGGTTAATTCCATTGCAACAGGTGGAAGTAAAAGCACCACCATAAACATAACCTTGGGTAACCTTGTAGAGAACCTTATTTTCGAAGGTGGCTATGAAGGTAGCCGGGATGAGATGATGCGTGATCTGGAAAGCCAGTTAATTAGAGTTTTACAAATGGCAAAATCGGTACAATAATGGCAACATATGATTTAAACAAACTGATTCCTTCGGTTAATGCCGGCTATAATGGAAACCCATTTGGCCCGGGTAAAATAACCATAAATAAGGCGCTCGGTAGCATTGGAGCTATTCCTCCGTACTTTATACCAAAGAAAGAAGATATTATCACCCGGGTAAATGACCCGGGAGAGATCATCCGGGGATATGAAGCAACGAAAGTACTTTACTCCGTGATGCCCATTTCGTTAAAAAGAGAAGAGGATAAAGAATGGTTTACCCTGCCACTTGAGCCGCTTGTTTCAGTCCGGGGCCGCAATATCATTGTACGCCGCTCTGTTGCAAAGTCTAGCCACAAAGGATCAGTTAAAGAGCGCTGGAGCCAGGACGACTTTGAAATTACGATACAGGGAGTCGTCTCTATAAATGAAGAGGAAGAGTATCCGGAGCGATATGTAAACTCCCTTCTTACTCTTTTTAATGAAAGGCAGCCCATAGAAGTGGACCAGCAGATACTGCTTCTTCTGGGTATTAAATACCTGGTTATTGAATCCGTTACGTTCCCACACACCAAGGGCCTTCAGAACCAGAATTTTGAACTAAAGGCCTACAGTGATTATCCTATTAATCTTTTAGTATCCCTTTAATATGTTTGCGATGAACTTTGATATTCAGATAGGCGGTTACCGGCTCCAGATGTTAGAATCTGTTACTATAAAAAAGAGCGTGGAGTCTCTTTCTGATACCGCCGTTATTACCATTCCGGGAACTACCTATAACCGGGCGCTGGAAATAGAAGATAAAATTTCCCCAGGTGACCGGGTTCAGGTGCGCTTTGGTTACGATGCTACCGGGGAAGATCTTCCTCTGGAATTTTTGGGATACGTAGAAACGATCTCAACGGATAACGGCTCTATCCGGATTAACTGCGAAGATGAAATGTATAACCTTAGAAAAGATCTTCAGGACAAAGCCTTCCAAAATACGACACTAAAGGACATTTTAAAACATGTCTTTTCCGAGATTGGAGGTTTTGACTTTGTTTGCGACTACGATCTGAAGTATGATAAGTTTGTTATCCATAACGCAACAGCCTTCGATGTACTTAAAAAGCTTCAGGAGGATACCGGGGCCAATGTCTATCTTAAGGGAACAACCCTTCATCTTCATCCACAGTATTCAGAACTGGCAGGTAAAGTGATCTATGATTTTGCCAGGAACATTGAGAAATCCGATCTTAAATACATGGACGAAAAGAAACGGAAGTTTCAGGTGGTAGTCGAAGGAACTGACCAGAAAGGAAAAGTCGTAAAAGTTGTAAAGGGAACACCGGGCGGAGATAAACTCACTTTTAAACGTCCTGGAATTGCAGATAAAGAGTCTCTTGAGAAGATTGCAGAGGAGCAGCTGAAGATTCGTAGTTATTCCGGCTACGAGGGTAACTTAACCGGATGGCTGATCCCCGAGGTTGAGCCCACCTTTCAAGCAGAAATCCGGGATCAAGACTACGAGTATAAGACCGGTACTTATTACGTTATTTCAGTTGAAACCTCTTTTTCAGAAAGAGGGGGCAGCCGTAAAGTTACAATCGGAAAAAAGATATCCTAATGGACAGACTATCAGAAATAAGGCACCTTATAAAATCGGTTGCCGGCACGGATCAAAAACCGGATGCTTTCCATCTTATGGAAGTAACGGGCATAGAGGAAGATACCTGCCGGGCTAAACTGGGTGATTTGGAAATACCTGAAATCCGCCTTTCTTCTATTTTTAAAGGAGCGGAAAACGGGATACTTATTATCCCGGAGATTGGAAGTATTATCCTGGTTGCTGACCTTTCAATGGGTGAGCTGCGTGATCTTGTAGCGATTGCTTATTCTGAAATTCAATCCATCCGGATTCGCAAAGAGGATACAACCATTTACCATGATAAAGATACAGTCCGGATAGAAACCGGAAAGAATACATTTTATATGGATAAAGAAAGTACCTCTTTTTCTTTGGGCGAAAGTAACGTCCGGATCGAAAGCGGCCTTATCCGGCTAAATAGTGGAACTAATGAGGGCCTTACAAAAGTAAAAGAAGTAACCGCCCGGCTAAATGAAATAGAAAGAGACATAAACACTTTAAAAGACTTATGGAACGGCTGGCAGCCAGTTAACACGACTTTGGAGCCGGATGCCACTTTTCTTCATTCAACTATGGCAGCATGGGCCGTTGCCCGGCTAACTGAAACTTCACAGGCAAGTATTGAAAACACTAAAGTTACTCATTAATGGGAAAAGGAACTGATTTACTAATTGACCCGGATACCGGTGATCTTAAGGTAAGAAACGAAAGGAACCGCCAGGGGGTGATCCCTTTAGGTGTTGAAATTGGAGACGTGACCTATCAAAACCAGGCCATTTTGCTTCAGATGTCAAAGGGTGAATTAAAAGAAACGCCTGGTCTTGGTATTTCTATAAAGGACATGGTAGGAGATCACGAAATAACGGGCTGGAGACGGGAGATTATCTCCCAGATGGAAGCAGATGGGATGACAGTAAGTAAAGTAACTATTGACTTAAAAAAGGGAGAACTGGATATCGATGCAAGTTACGATTAAAAAACGTCAGTCACTTCTGGATATTGCAGTCCAGGAGATGGGAAGCCTTGAAGAGGCTCTTTCCCTTTCTATAGAAAACGATTTATCTGTATCGGAGGACCTTGAGGAAGGAAGACCTATAGAATACCGGGGTAAACATACTATAACCGGGGTACTTTCTGCCAAAGGTGTCCGGCCGGCTACAGCAGTTTCTGAAGAGGATCAGGCGCTGGTACCATACGGAGGTATTGGATATATGAGTATTGAAGTAGATTTTATAGTAAGCTAATGAGAACAATAGAAGAAATAAAAGAAAGTATTACAGCGGATTTTATGAACCAGGATACCATTGCGGAGCTATATGATTTTGAAGTCGGTGACTCTTTTTCTAAGCACTTTAGCCGGGTCTCTATCATTAATATCCTCTTTTACATCTTTGCCTCTGCAACCTGGGTAATTGAAAGCATGTGGGAAGAATATAAAATAGAGGTAGAAGAAAGGATTGAGGAAATTCTTCCCCACCGGCCTAAATGGTACAGGGATAAAGCACTCTATTTTATGAAAGATAAAGAACTGCTTCCCGACTCTGATAAATACGATACTACAGAGATGAGTGAGGAAGAGATTTTATCGGCCCGGGTAGTAAAAAATGCCGTAGCGGTAGAAAATGAAGATTATTCTATTCTTACCATCAAAGTAAAAGGGGAAAATGGTGCACTTGATAAGGAAACAATGGATAGCCTTTCCCTATATTTTGCCACAATCAAAGATGCCGGGGTACGGATAGATCTTCTTAGCCTTCCCGGTGACGCCTTCCGCTGTGAAGTGGATGTGTACTATAACCCCATACTTTCAAAAGAAACGGTCACTTCGGCCTGTCAGGATGCTATCCGCAAATATGTTGAGAATCTTCCTTTTAATGGTGAATATACCAATATGGCCCTTACGGATCATCTTCAGGGGGTGGAAGGGGTTAAGATCGTACATGTGGTAGATGTTTTTACAAAACCCTATAACGATAGTGTTGAAACAGCCGTACCGCTTCGGTGTATTCCGGAAGCGGGTTATTTCGAGATTACAGAAATCCGGATAAACATGATAGCTTATGGGTAAATTTGATCTTAATATAAAAAAACTGGGACTTCTTCTTCTTCCCACTTTTCTAAGAAGACCGGTCATTGCATCCCTAATGTATGCCTCTGTAACGGGCCTACATTATATATATAGTAATTTCTTAAGAGTACGCACTGGGCAAAATTACCGTCTAACTCATAATGGCCAGGTATGCTATCTAAAGGCTGTTTTAAATGATTCTTTTGATACAACCAGCCGTAGAATAAGAATAAGTGATAGTAGTGAGGCCTCTGAAATAAGTATTATTTACAAAAGAGAGGAAGAAAAACCGGTTTATCTATGGCAAAGGAAAGAGGGCGGCGGTATGATCATAAATAAACGGGGATTTAGCGGTACACAGAATTTTGATTTCTATATTGAAATCCCGTATTCTTTATATAATACTTTGCAGATCGAGCAGGTGGCTGCTTTGGCTAATACTTATAAACTGGCTTCTAAACGTTATAAATTTTCTATATACAATGAGCGAATATAAACAGGTAACGGGAAACTTTTTAACACAGACGGGAAATGATTTCCCTCTGGATTGTGATACACTGGATATGCTTCAGAGAAATCTGTTTCTCTCTTTTGTCATCGGCAACGTGGCAGGTGATAAGCGTATTTTGTTAGGGTGTGAAAAAGAAAATAATGATACCCGCCGTAAAGCCGGCTATGTATTTATCCGCACCGGCCTTCATCCGGAAGGTGAAGTCCTTTACTTTGAAGGCGGTAACATTTCAGCCGGCATGTACCTTTATACAGAGGTAACCTCTATTTCTGCGCAAGGAAGTGTATATCCCCAGGCTTATACCACCCGTTATTTAAAAGAAGGGGTTGGGGATATAAGTTACAAATGGGCGGATTTTAAAGAGGCTGTCTCGATCCCGGATCTGGAAAGTAGAATAGAGGACCAAAATACTTTAATTAACAACATGGCCGCTACTCCACTTGGAATGGTTGAAATGTGGGCCGGATCACAAATTCCGGTAAATTATGCCCTTTGTGATGGAACTGCATTAAGAATAGATGAATACCCTGATTTATACGCTAAGATTGGAACGGCTTTTAATTCCGGGCCCGACTGGCAGGGAAGTTCGTTGGTTACTTCTTCAGGGTATTTCCGTCTTCCGGATCTTAGGGGCGTTTTGTGGTTGGTTATGGAAGTTCAGATTATCCAAAAATTGGTAGTGCCGGTGGAGAAATAAAACACACACTAACCACCGCTGAAATGCCGACTCATACACACGTGCAAAATATACCTTCCAAAGCAGATGGAACCTGGAAAGGGGGCGGTAATAATTCTGATCCTAACAGTACAACACATCACAACACAAAAGATCAAAAATGGAGTACAGAAAGTACAGGGGGAGGCCAACCCCACGAAAACCGTCCTCCCTATTATGCACTTGCTTATATAATGCGTTTAAAATAAAATACAATGACAACAGTAGAACAATTAAAAGAGTGGTTTAAAAAGGGAAATACCCCAAAGAGGAACATTTCTGGCAGTGGTTGGATTCTTTTTGGCATAAAGACGAAAAAATTCCTCTTTCCGGTGTTGATGAACTTACGGATCATCTCAATGCAAAGTATGATAAAACAGATGGGAAAGTACTGGAAGAGAGAATGGATCTGGCAGAAACCAACATAGAGACTTTATTTAAGGTACAGGATGAACATGAAGAGTGGCTGGAAAAACACGATGATCACCTGGCCCGGCATGATGATCACATTGAAAGACATGACCAGCATCTGGAAGAGCATGATAATACACTAGCCAGTCATGAAACCCGGATCACATCGGCAGAAAAAACTATTCTGAATCATGAGGCTCGTATCCAGACAAATGAGAGTGATATAGTCTCTTTAAAAGCAGTTGATAAGGTGCATGATGATAGGCTGGATAGTGCGGAAAAGGAAATAGAGGATCTGCATACTATGGATGAAGAGCAAAATGAGCGGATTGCCAGAAATGAAGAAACTGTTTCTAACCATGAGAACCGGATTACCAAAAACGAAGGGGATATCTCCGGCTTAAAGGGTACAGATGCAATTCATGCAGGCCGGCTGGATACGGCTGAAAAAAACATTACTGACCTTCAAACCATCAGTCAGGAACATACCGACTGGATAACAGATGCCAAAGGAACACTTTCCAATCATGGAGACCGGATCAGCAAAAACGAGGAAGATATATTAGGATTAAAATCCATGGACACTATTCATGGCCAAAGGTTGGATGCCGCTGAAAGTAACATCAGCGATCTGCAAGCTCTTGGTACTGATCAAAGTGAGTGGATTACAAAAACAGATCAGGCAATTTCCGGCCATGAGACCCGGATCACAAAGAATGAAAGTGATATCTCCAGTCATAACACCCGGATCACAATCAACCAGACAGATATCTCCGGATTGAAGGCCGTAGATGTAAGCCATGCGGGTCGGTTAGATACCGCTGAAAGTAATATCAGCGATCTGAAAACTATAGACACGATCCAAAATGAACGGATTGCAAAAGCAGAACAGGCTGTTTCTGGTTATGAAACCCGGATTACAAAGAATGAAAGCGATATTTTTAGTCATAACATCCAGATCACAACTAATCAGGCAGATATATCTGAATTAAAAGCTACAGATGTATCCCATGCAGGCCGATTAGATATCGCTGAAAGTAATATCAGCGATTTGAAAACTATGGATACAATCCAAAATGAACGGATAACAAACGCAGAACAAATCCAATCAGAGCATGACATTTGTATTAAAAATATTGAAAATAATGCTTCTGAAACAAGTTGTGTTCTATTATCTGGTAAGGTATCCGCTGATGGCTCTATTATTGTATCATATAATCCGAAAGGTTTAATCGTTACATCAAACTATGATGATTCTATACAAGGTTATTTTATTACTATTCCTGGCTTAACAGATAATCATGTGCCACAACTTACAGCCTACCAATCAGGTTCCGGAGGTGTTATCGCAGCAAATATTAGAAGTTCAGATTCTGGCACATTATCATACCGTTTAATGAATATTTTAAAAGGTGAATATGTTAAATCTATTACTTATTTTACAGTATTCTCTCCTCAAGGATCTCAGTAGATTTTATTATACTTTTTGTTTTGTTTTTATATACTTTTTATTTTGCCAATTATAGTTTGTATTGTAGAGTGAATGTTTAGATATTGTCATAATGTGAGGTTAAATCGGCTTTTTCGTAACAGGTAAAAAAAATTATGTACAGTGAGTTTGTATCGTACTTACAGATTGTACCTGTTTTTAAGAAATTAGCTGTCAAACCAGAAAAGCTAAACCCCGTGAGAATCGAAAATTTGGAATGAATCTTCCTCTTGTTCGGAATAATAGATTCTCACAAGGTTTAATTTCCCCGTTTGACAAAATGATAGTTTTGGCATTTTGATAGATTATGACAAATAGAGATATTCATCGTCTATGGAATTTAATCCGATTAATTGAAGAATTCTTCCAGCAGAATTGTTTTTTATGAAGATATGTTCGTAAAGAAAACAGACTTAGACGGTCAAACTTAAAACAAAGAAGAAAATTTGATGCCGCGTGTATATAAGACTTTTCTGCAATTATACCGGAAGATAGCAAAAATGCTAACCATGAAATGAATAGCTTCTGCAAAGAGGTATTTATTTGTAGCCGGTTAAAACCAATAGGGGTATGATAAAGAAGATAGTCAGTATATTCTATTCGATACGATTGGATCCAGTTCCTTAGAAAATGCTGATACTCTTTGGAAAGAAAATTCCAATATCCGCAGGCGATCTGTCCGAAAGAAAAATGAATATTACTGCGTTCTGTTTCATTTTTACCCTGTATGATCTCTTTGTACAAAGAGATAGTAGGCGGGCGATCGTTAAAAATTTCTCGCATTGTTTGTAGTTCCTTGTTCATAAAGTTAGGGGTTTAAGATTAACACTAAATATGTATTAAATTTTTAATTTCTGTTAGCGTTTTGATTTTCACAATGATAATTAAATATTTGAGTATGTGTGATATATATAAATAAAAAAAAGGATTTTTGGATTAATTTATTGACTTATGTCAATTGTGATGATATTGTTTATAATTTTACCTTTGTGGATATCTAATTTCTAAAGTCAGGGAAAAATGAATCGTAAAGTTATTATCTTATTCTGTTTGTGTATAGGAACTCTAATTGCTTTTGCGCAGAAAAGTTATCCCGTTTTTTCGCCGGATCAGTTATTAAAGGCGGAGATTGTGGTGGGTGAACAGACGGAAATTACTTTGATGCATGAGGAAACGTTGGTGTTGGCGCCTTCGGTTGTATCTATGATTTTACAAAATGGAGAGATATGGGGTAATAATGGCGATATATTGCGGGTTACCCGGGCTTCGGTTGATAAGGTAATCCCTTCTCCCTTTTATAAAAAAGAAGAAGTAGAGGATATTTACAATGAACTCTCCATTCATTTCCGGGGTAACTACCGGTTGGTTGTGCGTATGTACAACGATGGTATGGCTTATCGTTTTGAGAGTAGAAGAAGAGGGCAAATCACAGTTGTTTCGGAAGTGGCTGATTTTAATTTTACGGTAGATCATCCTGTATATGCAGCTTATGCAAATAGTGATGCACCGACCTTTGAAGAACAATTCTTTAACTCTTTTGAGCAGCCGTATGTAAAAAGTCCGATTACAGAATTAAACAGGGAGCGGCTGATTATGCTCCCGGTGTTAGTGGAACTGGAGGATGATAAGAAATTATGTATTACAGAAGCCGATCTTGAAGATTATCCCGGTTTATTCCTCACCAATTCGAATGCGGTATATTCGTTGGATGGCCTGCATGCCCCTGTTCCGAAAACAACCGTGCAGGGAGGACATAATAACCTGCAAATGTTGGTTACCGAACGCGAAACATATATAGCTAAAACCAAAGGAACCCGTACATTTCCCTGGCGTGTTTTTCAGGTCTCTACATCAGATAAGGAGTTGGCTGGCTCCGATTTGGTTTACCGGCTGGCAGCAGCTAACCGGATAGAGGATATTAACTGGATTAAACCGGGTAAAGTGGCCTGGGAATGGTGGAATAACCGGAATCTATCTGGAGTAGATTTCCAGACTGGTGTTAATAACGAAACTTATAAGGCTTATATTGATTTTGCCTCTCAATATGAAATAGAATATGTTATTCTGGATGAAGGATGGGCGGTAAACGGTGAGGCTGATCTGATGCAGGTAGTGCCGGAGATAAATTTGCCGGAGCTGATTGAATATGCAGCAACCCGGAATGTGGGAATTATCCTTTGGGCCGGTTATTATGCTTTCGACAGGGATATGGAGGTAGTAGTGGAACATTATTCCGCTATGGGTGTGAAAGGGTTTAAGATAGATTTTATGGATCGTGACGACCAGGAGATGATCCAATTTCTTTATAAAGCGGCAGAAGTGTGTGCGGAGCATAAAATGCTGGTGGATTTCCACGGGGTTTGTAAACCTACCGGCTTACAGCGTACCTACCCGAATGTGTTGAATTATGAAGGGGTAAACGGACTGGAACAGATGAAGTGGGCTCCTCCCGGACTGGATCAGGTAACCTACGATGTTACGATTCCTTATATCCGCATGGTAGCCGGACCTATGGATTATACCCAGGGTGCAATGCGTAACGTTACCCGGCAGGGCTATTACCCTTCTTATTCTGAACCCATGAGTCAGGGAACCCGTTGCCGGCAGTTGGCCATGTATGTAGTGTTTGAATCGCCCCTCAATATGTTGTGTGATAGCCCGTCAAACTACATGAAGGAGGAGGAGTGTACCTGGTTTATCTCTTCGGTTCCGACTGTATGGAATGAAACTATTCCACTGGATGGTAGAGTAGGAGAGTACGTAGCCATTGCCCGCCGTAGTAAGGACGATTGGTATGTAGGAGGAATGACGAACTGGGATAGCCGGGAACTGGAAATTGACCTATCCTTCCTGGGTAAAGGGGATTACCGGATAGAACTATTCCGTGACGGCGTAAACGCATCCCGTGTTCCACATGATTATAAAAAGGAAACCCTGACAGTACCGGCTGATAGAAAAGTAAAAATAAACATGGCTCCCGGTGGTGGGTTTGCTATGAAAATATATGTACCATGAAAAAAAACTTTATTCGTTTAGTTGTTATTTTAATCTTTTTGTCAGGGATATTGCCTATTAATGCCCGTCAATCTTTTGATAAGAAACAGTTACCCGGTTCTGTATTTATTCCTGGAGAGAATATGGTGTTATCCGGATGTATAAAGGAATATAATCCGGAAGGAACATTAAAAACAGGAATGATCCAATTGTTTAATGATTTAACAATGGAGAATCACCCCTTAATTATTGAAGTAAAGCCGGATGGTTGTTTTGAAGTTGAAATACCTCTTACACATCCCAAAATAATGTCAATATCCTTTGACCGGCGTTTTATTTATTTTTATGGGGAACCAGGATTGACTACAAGTATGGTGATAGATCCGCAGGATTTTGAGGATGCGGAACGTTCCGGAGACAGGTTGTATAAATTCAGGCGTACAGAATACCAGGGTCCGTTGGCCCGGATAAATAAAGAATTAATCCTGACTGACCTGCCGGGCATGACACCAGATGTTTTTCAGGAGTATATGCAGAAGGTAGATTTTACCGGATTTTGGCAGGCAATGGAAGATATGCGCAAACAACAGCATGATTCGTTGCAGGTATTGGCGGGAAATCTGTTGCCGGAAGTTGTGGATATGTTGAAAGTCAAAATAGACCAGGAAGCTGCAATGACGTTGATGAATTTTGAGTTATATACCCGGAAGACCCGTCAGGAAAGTATTCCGGAGGGTTATTTTGATTCTCTTGCCGCTTTAGACTGGGATAATGTATATATGCTGACACCTGTCAATTTCCTTCTTTTCATTAACAGATTTGCTTATATTCCGGTATTCAACGAAATATACGAACAGTTGGGTTTTCCGGGAGATATTTCGCAACTGAATCTGTCAGCAGAAGTATTGATACAAATGTGGCAAATGAGGGATTCGGTTATGGTGAATCACCTGGATATTAAGGAATCCTTTTTAAGTGAGATCATGAAAACGCAAATAGTCGGTTCTTTTTTGAAAGGTAGTTCTCAGGATGATGCAAAAACAGTATTGGCTTATCTGGCGGAAACATTAAAAGATCCTTTCCTGCAATTGGAGGTGAAGCGTTTATATGATATACAGTATCTGGAACCTGTTGACGACTTACCGGAGGGCAAAGGGGCAGATTTGTTCCGGCAAATCGTTGAGCCTTACCGGGGAAAATATCTGTTGGTAGATTTCTGGGGAGCTTTTTGTGGTCCTTGTCTTAAAAGTATTCGTGAGATGAAAAATACCCGTGAACGTTTGAAAGATGATCCCGGCATGGCATTTATTTTTATAACTGCAGATAATGAAACCCCGCGTGAACGTTATGAAAGTTTTGTAGCGGAGCAGGCATTAGAGCATTCTTTTTATCTGTCTGCAGACGAATACCGGTATCTCCGCCAGTTATTCCGTTTCAATGGTATTCCCCGTTATCTTTTTATTGATCCGGACGGACGTATGCTGGATGATAACTATAATCCTGGAAAGTTTGAAGAAGATGTAAAGCGGTTAAAGGAGAAGTGACAAACCATTGGATCACCGGGATTTGCAATCAGTGCTGGTCGGAAGTTTGTAAAGTATTGATTTCTTCCCATTGCACCTCTTGAGAGGTTGTGTAAAAACTCTTCTCGTTCTTTGAAAAAGCTATGAATCGTAAGTAATTACCCCGTATGGGGTAAAATGTGACTAACCCCGGGTGCAACCCGGGGTAGGTAGAAATCCTCTCCTTTGTTCGGCGTAGCGAGGACGCTACGCCGAACAAGTAGCCAGCAAAAGACACTACGCCGAACAAAGAAACAAAGGCCTTAAAAAGTCCGTGTTCGTATTTTATCAATCCTTGCACTCTTTTGCTTTGCGGAGTTCTTTGGTGAGTTTCATTGCGCAGAAGTTGGGGCCGCACATGGTACAATATTCGCCGTCGTTTACGGAGCTTTCTTTGTAATATTTGGCTGCGCGTTCCGGGTCGAGGGATAGGTTGAACTGGTCTTTCCACCGGAAGTCGAAACGGGCTTTACTTAACGCATTGTCACGCACCTGTGCTCCCGGGTGTCCTTTGGCCAGGTCGGCGGCATGTGCTGCGATCTTGTAAGCAATTACTCCATTCCGTACATCCTCTTTATTAGGTAATCCCAGATGTTCTTTGGGGGTAACATAACAGATCATGGCAGTACCATACCAGGCAATCTGGGCAGCTCCGATAGCAGAGGTAATATGGTCGTAGCCCGGTGCGATATCGGTTGTCAACGGGCCGAGTGTATAGAAAGGAGCGTTGCGGCAGGCATATTGCTGCTCTTTCATATTCTCCTGGATCTTATTCATCGGCACGTGTCCCGGGCCTTCAATAATTACCTGTACAAACTGGTCCCAGGCAATATCGGTCAGTTTACCCATGGCGTGCAATTCAGCGAACTGTGCGGCATCGTTGGCATCATAAATGGATCCCGGCCGTAGTCCGTCGCCAATAGATACGGCCACATCGTATGTTTTTAATATTTCGCAGATATCAGAGAAATGAGTATACAGGAAATTCTCCTGTTTGTGTATCTGCATCCATTTACTCATAATGGAGCCACCTCGCGAAACGATACCGGTAAGTCGGTTGGTGGTCAGATCGATATGATCTTTCAACAGAGCTGCATGAATTGTAAAATAGTCTACTCCCTGTTCTGCCTGTTCAATCAGCGTATCCCTGTATAATTCCCAGGTAAGGTCTTCTACCCGGCCATTTACTTTTTCAAGCGCCTGGTAAATGGGTACGGTACCCATGGGTACAGGACAGTTACGGATGATCCATTCGCGGGTTTCGTGGATATTATCTCCGGTAGAAAGATCCATCAAGGTATCACCACCCCATTTACAACTCCATACGGCTTTTTCGATCTCTTCATCAATACCGGATGAAAGAGCGGAATTACCGATATTTGTATTAATCTTCACCAGGAATTTACGTCCGATAATCATCGGTTCGGCTTCCGGGTGGTTGATATTGGCCGGGATAATAGCCCGACCGGCAGCAATCTCTTTCCGTACAAAGTCCGGTGTAATATACGATTTCAATCCCAGGGCTTCGATCTGCTGGTTCTCGCGGATCGCTACATACTCCATTTCCGGGGTAATAATGCGCCGTTTGGCATAATACATCTGGGTAATATTTTTACCCGGTTTAGCCCGGCGGGGCAGATGTTGGATTGGAAAACGGATATCGTCAAGTGACGGGTCGGCCAGGCGCCCACGCCCGTATTCGGACGATAACTCCGTTAATTGAACGAGGTCTTTCCGTTTCACATGCCACTCTTCACGGATGCGGGGGATTCCCTGTTTGATATCAATGGCTATTTTCGGATCCGAAAAAGGTCCGCTGGTATCATATACAATGACCGGATTATTTTTTTTATTAACTTTGTTACCCTGCTCGTCCACAACAACGGTATCAGTTAGTTTGATCTTTCGCATACCCACCTGTATCTTGTTGATCTCGCCGGGTACATATATCTTCTCGGATGCGGGATAAGTAACTCGCGCATTATTTTTGCCTGACATAGTATTAATTAGTTTTTAAATATTATTCGGAAGGGAGTAACTTTTCATAAAAGATTCTGTTATTTGCCTTCGGCTGCAAAGATAGGAATAAACATCAAAAAGAGTTTTTTAACTTAAAGGAAATTTAAAATTTAACATATAAATGATGAATAATACTTTCTCTCATTATATACTAACAGGTGGTCCCGGTGTAGGGAAAACTTCTTTGTTAGACGGGTTGCGCCAAAAAGGGTTCCTGTGTGTAGATGAAGTAGCCCGTGACATTATACGGAATGAAATGGTTACAGGAGGAAATGCCGTACCCTGGGGAAATGTTCAGGAGTATACCTGTAAATGCTGGATGCGTCCATAGCAGTGTAGTCCCTGGAGGGGACTAAGAAATAGCCCGGTGGTTGAGCGTAGCGATACCCCGGGTATAAAGAAAAACGCAATCTGAACATTGTAAATGTTCAACATCAATCATTCCACAAATAATCCTCATTATACTCTACTCCGGATTCTCTAAGTATTTGCAGATATTCCTCTTTAAAACTCTTTTTCTGATGATGTATAGCTTGGTTATCAATATACCGGATTACCCTTTGGTAAGCGGCTACGCTGGTAGAAAAAGCACCATATCCAGTCTGCCATTTAAAATTTTTATAATAGGTATTTGTTTTAAGCCAGGTTGTTGAGGAACGTTTAACTTCTCTGACGAGATCAGCTAAAGCTATGTTTTTGGAAAGGACAAATAAAATATGCACATGATCCGGCATTCCGCCTATGCGGACAGGAAAACATTCCTTTTCTTTCAGTATGCCGGAAATATAGCTGTAAAGTCTGGCTGAATCAGTTGGCTGAATTGATACTGATTTATTGCCAATATGAAAAACAAGATGAACATACATTAAGGATAGTGATTGTGACATAACATTTAAGGTTTAATAGTTTGGGAATAAATATAAGGGATTTGCATTAATAAACCAAATAGGTAGAACATTTACAATGTTCAGATACGTTTTAGTCTATAACCCGGGGTATCGCTACGCTCAACCGCCGGGCTATTTCTTGATCCCCTCCGGGGATCATTCGTATGGCCAATCCCTCAACTTTTAACGATGATCCATCCCCCTTTCATCTCTACTGTATTTTTATGGAATAAAAAAGCTCTTTCCGGAAAGAAAGAGCTTTGTGACCGCGACAGGATTCAAACCTGTAACCGGCTGATCCGTAGTCAGCTACTC
>JAJQAZ010000016.1 GCA_021203545.1 Tannerellaceae bacterium
CTGAGGAAGGGGTTATTTTGACATTTTGTAAATTATCAAAATGTCAATAACCGGATACGTTTTGTTAGTTTAGGCACAGATTTAAATCTGCGCCAGCGAAAAGCCAGCATATTGTAAATCAATAACACGTTTTTTACCTGAAGAAAACTTAATTCTCTTATCCCCCCTTTAGGGGGTTAGGGGGTTAAAGGGTTAGGTACTTACTCATGATGATAAGGCTCATTATTCAGGATAGTCATAGCCCGGTAGAGTTGTTCCGTAAAGATCAGCCGGATCATCTGATGGGAAAATGTCATTTTACTTAATGATATTTTTTCCTTTGCTACCTTATATACAGCTTCACTAAACCCATAGGGGCCACCGACAATAAACACTAAACGTTTACCAACCGTATGCATCTTCTTTTCGATCCAGGTTGCAAACTGCATGGAAGTAAACTCTTTCCCTTTATCGTCTAACAGCACACAATAATCGCCTGGTTGTAACATTTTCAGGATCAGTTCGCCTTCTTTTTCTTTTTGCTGATCCACCGACATATTTTTTGTATTCTTAAGGTCCGGAATTACCTCCATTTCATACGGAATATAGTGAATCAAACGCTTTTGATACTCCTTAATTCCTTCATTAAAATAGCCGGCATCCGTCTTGCCTATCACTAACAGTGTTATTTTCATTATATATCTGCAACTATCTTTAATATAATTCAGACAGCTAAATTACAAGAAAAAAACTACCTTTGTTCGTTAAACTATTAAAAACTGAGTATGAAACGAAAGTTCCATACACACCTATTTAAATTGTTGTTCGTATGAAACAAGCTGTTTTAACGATCTTATGTCTGCTTATGTCTGTATACATACAGGTTGCGGATATTACCACCATATCAAACGCCTTCAAAGGAGGGAAAGCGGCAAACCTTACAGCTGTTATGGACCAGGAAGTAGATATTGCTGTTCCCGGAGCATCTAAAAAAGGAAACCCCAAAGAGGCCACTACTATTTTGAACTCTTTTTTCGAAAAAAATAAACCTACCGGATTCTCGGTAGTTCACCATGCCGACAAAAAAGAAAACGGATTCTTTGTCGGCAAACTTCCCACTAACGGAGGTGAGTTCCGTGTAAATGTAACCTACAGGGTAGACGGTGACAATATGTTGATACAATCAATAAGAATAGAATAAAATCAATGGAGCAATTAATTGACGAGTTAATCCGACTGGCTTTTGCTGAAGATATAGGCGATGGCGACCACACAACATTGTGTTGTATTCCCGGAACAGCCATAGGTAAAAGCCAGTTGATCATTAAAGAAGACGGTGTTTTGGCGGGTGTTGAAATGGCACAACGTATTTTTCACCACTTTGATCCTGAATTAAAGATCACAGTATTTATACAAGACGGTGCTGAAGTTAAAAAAGGTGACATCGCCTTCACAGTAGAAGGCAAAGTACAATCTTTACTTCAAACAGAACGGTTAGTATTGAATGTAATGCAACGCATGAGTGGTATAGCAACCACTACCCGTAAATATGTAAAAGCACTGGAAGGTACTAACACACGGGTTTTGGATACCCGCAAAACCACTCCCGGCATGCGGATGATCGAAAAGGAAGCCGTAAAAATAGGCGGTGGTGTAAATCACCGGATCGGATTATTCGATATGATCCTGCTGAAGGATAATCATGTTGACTTTGCGGGAGGTATTTCGCAGGCTATTACAAGGGCGCAGAATTATTTGAAAGAAAAAGGGAAAGACCTGAAAATAGAGATCGAAGTACGTAACTTTGATGAATTGGAAGAAGCTATGCAAACCGGAGGAATCGACCGGATCATGCTGGATAACTTCAATACCGAAGATACAAAAGAAGCAGTAAAGCGCATCAACGGACAGTATGAAACGGAATCGTCCGGTGGTATCACCTTTGATACATTACGGGATTACGCCGAATATGGAGTAGACTACATCTCGGTAGGTGCCCTGACTCATTCTGTAAAGAGCCTTGATATGAGTCTGAAGGCAATGGACTAACATTTAGTTTTTCATTCTATAGTAAAAAAGCCCCGGGACAAGATGATACTTTCCGGGGCTTTTTAGTAAATGTATATTCTAATATGTGGAAAGATTGAGTTTGTTCCAATAACAACGAAAGGGAACGCAGAATACGCAGATTACACAGAATCACGCAGATTTTTTATTTTTTAATATTTATCCGCGTGATTCTGCGTTTTCTGCGCAATCTGCGTTCCCTTTTCGTTTATCTTAACAAACTAACGCCTTATTTGGCACTACGCCATTCGTCAATCAGTTCACCGATTGTTTCTTTTACAGACATAATACGGTCTGCTTTAAAAGCATTACTGCCGGCAAATGCATACCCATTCTCAAAATTCCCTTTAAAAGCGTTATACAAAGCCGTTACAATACAGTAAGGACTTCGTGAAATATCGCATGTTTTAATACATTTAAAGGGACATGCTTTGGGCTGTTTCAAGCCGTCTTTTACCTTTTGAAGGAAATTACAGGCAATCGCCCGCCCCGGCATACCAACCGGACTTTTAATAATCTCAATATCTTTTTCTTCCGCTTTGATATACGTTTCTTTGAAAGCAGTGGAAGCATCACACTCTTCTGTTGTTACAAAACGGGTTCCCAACTGTACTCCCGAAGCACCCAGATCCATGATCCGTTTAATATCCTCACCGGTATAAATACCTCCGGCAGCTATGACAGGAATCTTTTTATCATACTTCTCTTCGAAGAAAGAAACCTCTTTTACAATCTGTGGCAAAAGTTCTTCCAGAGAGAACTGTTCATCTTCCAACTGGTTCTCCTTATATCCAAGGTGGCCACCAGCCTTGGGGCCTTCCAAAACTACTGCATCAGGCAAATAATCATAATTATTCTTCCATTTTTCGCAGATAATACGCACGGCACGCGCACTGGATACGATAGGAACCAATTTCGTTACACTATCTTTTTTCAGGAAAGAAGGTAAATCCAGAGGAAGACCTGCTCCACTGAAAATAATATCAGCCTTTTCCGAAATACTGGTTTTTACCAGTTCCGCAAAATTAGACAAAGCAACCATAATATTTACTCCAATAATACCACGCGCCTTTTCTTTGGCATCACGAATTTCCCGGGCTAAACCCAGATTACCCGCTTCGGTATAATTAGAAGATAATTTTTTATAGAGGAGACCTAAACCGGCTGCAGAAATTACGCCGATTCCACCTTCATTCGCAACGGCCGAGGCTAAGCCGGATAGTGAAATACCGACTCCCATTCCGCCCTGAATAATAGGGACACGAGCCTGTAAATCACCAATTGTCAATGTTTTCATTCAAAAAAAAATTTGTAAGTACCACAACAAAGATAGCACATATTACGAGAAAATGTGCAATAATCCGAAAATTATTGCACAACCATATATTTTTTGAGCAAAAACCGGTAATTAGTCTACTGTAATAAATCCGATATTCTTTACAATTTCCTGTCCTTCGGCCGACATTACATAGTCAATAAACGGTTTCACAGCAGCTTCGTTTTTTGCATCATAGTAATAATATAACGGACGAACCACCGGATATGTTTCATTTTTTGCTGTTTCAACAGAAGGAGCCACATAATTTTTTCCTTCATCATAAGAAACATGGATTGCTTTCACATCTTTATTCAGATAAGCCAGGCCTACATAACCGATTGCACCTTTTGTCTGGCTCACACTTTGTATAATAGCACCTGTAGCAGGTAAACTAAGAATTCCGGACATATAGTTTTTATTCTTCAAAACACTTTCTTTAAAGAACTCATAGGTTCCGGAAGAAGTTTCACGTGAGTAAGCTACGATTTTCAGATCATCACCACCCACTTCTTTCCAGTTTGTGATTTTACCGGTAAAAATACCTTCCAACTGTTCGCGGGTCAGATTCGTTACTTTATTACCCGGATTTACTACCACAGACAGCGCATCATAAGCGATAATTACTTCTACAGCCTCTTTTTTAGCTTCCTGCAAACGTACTTTTTCATCAAATTTGATTTTACGGGACGACATCGCGATATCAGTTATTCCTTCCAATAAAGCCGAAATACCAACACCCGATCCGCCGCCTGTAACCGTTACTTTCGCATTTTTATTTTTGTTCATAAAGTTTTCCGCTTCGGTTTGAGTAACCGGAAGACAGGTGTCACTTCCTTTAATTTTCTGTGCATTTACATTTGTGGATAAAACACCTACAAAAAGCGCTGCTAATAAAATTGTCTTTCTCATTTTGTTGTTCATAATTATTATTTACACTGCAAAGAAAAACCAACCTTATTTCAACGATGTGAAACAGATGTTACAATACGATTAAGAGAGCTAAAATTCTCATTAACAATTTTTCTCCTACTACTTGTGAGTTATCAACAGATAGTACGACTTTTCAACAGATCAAGCATTTGTTTTGATATTTTAAAGTCATCCATACAAATTAATTTTTAAGTTTGCGGCAGAATAATTTGCAATAACCTATGGGAAAGATTATCGCTTTGGCAAATCAAAAAGGAGGAGTAGGCAAAACAACTACTACAATTAACCTGGCCGCTTCGCTGGCAGTGCTTGAAAAAAAAGTATTGGTTGTGGATGCTGATCCGCAGGCAAATGCTTCGTCAGGACTGGGTATAGACATCCGGCAGATTGAACTATCTATCTACGAGTGTCTGGTAAACGGGGAAAATTCGGTAAAAGCCATTACAAAAACAGAAGTGGAGAATCTGGATATTATCCCTTCTCACATCGATCTGGTAGGAGCAGAAATCGAAATGTTGAATATGGAAAACCGGGAAAAAATTCTGAAAAACGTATTGACCCCGCTGAAAAAGTTGTACGATTTCATCCTGATAGACTGTTCACCCTCACTTGGACTGATCACAGTGAATGCACTAACGGCTGCCGACTCGGTGATTATACCGGTTCAGTGCGAATACTTTGCCCTGGAAGGTATCAGTAAATTACTGAACACGATCAAAATCATCAAGTCAAAACTGAATCCGGCACTCGAAATTGAAGGTTTCCTGCTAACCATGTACGACTCAAGGTTACGCCTGGCAAACCAGATATATGAAGAGGTAAAACGGCCGTTCCGCGACCTGGTATTTACAACAGTAATACAGCGGAATATCAAACTCAGCGAAGCTTCCAGTTACGGTAAGCCGGCACTCCTATACGATGCCGACTCTAAAGGTGCACTTAACCATATGCAACTGGCTAAAGAGCTTATTGATAAAAATTGACTTATTTTAATTGACAATTGACAGGTGACAATTGACAATTAAAAGGAGAAAGTTTTATCTTTGTAAAAACATAATAACACATTCATAATTAATGAAAAACAATTGACAACTGAAAATTGGCAGAAAAATTGTCAATTATCAATTGTCAATTGTCAATTATTCAAACTATGGCAATAGGTAAAAAATCGGCACTTGGCCGGGGATTAGATGCACTGATTACAATGGACGACCTCACAACCGGTGGTTCCTCTTCAATCAGCGAGATTGAGTTAAGCAAAATCGCCCCCAACCCCGACCAGCCCCGTACCGTTTTTGAGGAAGAAGCACTCGAAGAACTGGCTACGTCTATACGTTCGCTGGGAGTTATACAGCCCATTACCCTCAAAGAAATTGGTCCGGAAAAATATATGATCATTTCGGGCGAACGCCGTTACCGGGCTTCGTTAAAAGCAGGGTTGGAACGCATACCGGCTTATATTAAGACTGCGGAAGACGAAAATGTGGTAGAAATGGCTTTGATCGAAAATATTCAGAGGGAAGACCTGAATTCGATAGAAATTGCACTCGCTTACCAGAAATTGATAGACAACTATGGTCTGACACAGGAACGGTTAAGCGAACGGGTTGGGAAAAAACGGGCTACCATTGCGAACTATCTGCGCCTGCTGAAACTTCCGGCAGAGATACAAATGGGATTGAAGGACAAGAAAATCGACATGGGACATGCCCGGGCACTGATCCCAGTGGATGACCCGGAAGTACAGCTTGCCCTATATGAACAGATACTTGCCGACGGGCTTTCCGTACGCACAGTAGAAGAACTGGTTCGCACCGTACACGAAAATACGGCTCCAACGGATAAGAAAGAGAACAAAACAGCATCCCGGCAGAAACTACCGGAAGAATATAATATGCTAAAAGAACATTTATCCCGGTTTTTCAAAACCAAAGTGCAGTTAACATATAACGACAAGGGAAAAGGAAAAATAGCCATTCCTTTTGCCTCGGAAGAGGAACTGGAGCGTTTGATCGGTTTACTGGATAATCTCAAATGAAGCAAAAAAAACGTTTTAACCCTGCTCCGGGCAGGCTTTACTATATCCTGTTTCTATCAGCATTCATGTTGATGAAAGGGGTATTTGTACAGGCACAGGAAGTAATTCTGACAGAAGAGGCGGACTCGGCTCTTATTATACAACAACTCCCACCTGTAGAAATAGATTCCCTGACAGAAGACGGAGACACAATTCTGTTATATGAACAGGCGCTTCCGGATTCAATTGTACGGGAAGCGATGCTGGTGGCCGATTCGGTATTCATAACACCCAAATCCGGAAAAAAAGGCCGGCCCATGAATACCCCGTCAGAATTTAAGCCCAACTCAACAAGAGCCGTGCTTTATTCTGCAGCTTTTCCGGGATTGGGGCAAATCTATAACCGGAAATACTGGAAACTGCCGATCATATACGGAGGATACATGGCATTCATGTACGCCATCACATGGAATAACCGGATGTATCAGGATTATTACCATGCCTATATGGATATTATGGATGATGCCCTGAACCGGCCGGAAGCAGATCCGTCGCAATGGAGCGATAGCTGGAAAGTGTTTATTTCAAACGGACAGTATGAAAACTATATCAACAACACCACTTTCCAGGGACAATTAAAGCGGCGTAAAGATTATTACCGCCGTTACCGCGATTTAAGTATCATCCTGACAGTTGGGTTTTATGCACTTTGTATGATCGATGCCTACGTAGATGCGGAATTATTCGATTTCGATATCTCACCCGACCTGTCTATGCGAATTGAACCGTTGATCTTATCAAGAACCAGCGTAAATCAATGGAGTTTCGGACTTAGCTATTGTATAACTTTTTAATAAGCCATGAAACAGGTATGCACATGAAACATCATTTTTTACTTATATCTTTATTTTCAGTTTTTAGCCTGTTAGTGAATGCACAGGAAGTAGTACTCGAAGAAGAAGCGGCTTACTCCGTACTTTCGGAAGATCCGGAACTACAGGAAATAGGTTTGTTTCCGGAAAGCCTGGATGCCGATGTCGACAGCCTGTTACATAGCTGGCACGTACGTTACTTTACAAAAACGAACGACGATTGCCAGGACGATAATTTCACTATCAAAGTGCCCGATTCAGTCTATGCCGTGCGCCTGGAAAGGCTACCCAGCATCATACCGTTAAGTTACAACAAAACCGTAAGGGACTGTATCGAGTTGTATGGCGAACGCCGCCGCAACCTGGTACGTTATATGTTGGGAATGGCCGACTTCTTTTTTCCTGTAATCGAACAGATATTGGATGAACATGACCTGCCACTGGAATTAAAATACCTGGCAGTAGTAGAAAGCGCCCTGAATCCGGTTGCACTTTCGCGGGTAGGAGCCGCCGGCTTGTGGCAGTTTATGTTACCTACCGGAAAAATTTACGGGCTTGAAATCAACAGCCTGGTCGACGAGCGGCGCGATCCGATCCTTTCTACGCATGCTGCCTGCGGCTATTTTAAAGATATGTACAAAATTTACGACGACTGGAACCTGGTACTGGCAGCCTATAACTGCGGACCGGGCAATGTGAATAAAGCAATCAGACGGGCCGGAGGAAAAAGAGATTTCTGGGACATTTTTCCATACCTGCCCAAAGAAACAAGATCCTATGTTCCCCTCTATATCGCAGCCTATTACATCATGAACTATCACTGCGAGCATAATATTTGTCCGATCCAAACCACTCTCCCACTGGCAACTGATACGTTGATGATCAACTATCCGTTACATCTGGAACAGGTGGCCGAAGTATTGCAAATGGATATCGAACAGGTACGGGCATTAAACCCGCAATATAAAAGAGATGTTATCCCGGGACATATAAAACCCAGTGTGCTTAAATTACCGGCTTATCACTCGTATGCTTTTGTAGAAAAAGAAGACACCATCCCGCTGCACCGGATAGAAGAATTGCTGGCCAATTACATCATTCTGGGAGAAGACAGTATCGCGGATGTAAGAAAGGAACAAATCATACATATCTACAGACAAGGCGAAAACCTGTATACAATTGCTGATAAATACGGAGTTACGGCAAAAGACCTGCGTAAATGGAACGGGTTAAGTGCCAACCGCATACCGCAGGGCAAACGGTTAAAAATATATGTAGATAACGGAGGGGTACTGTTTGCCAATAAAACTACCCTGAAAAATACAAAAAACACAAAGACTGCAACCGCTGCAAAAGCAACAGTCGCAGCACAAACCGGAAAAACAACGGCTAAGGCTGAAAACGGATACATTACCTACAAAGTAAAATCAGGAGATTCCCTGTATTCTATCTCTAAACGGTATCCCGGAGTTACAGCCTCGGCAATACAAAAAACCAATAATCTCCCTGATTCGAAAATACGTCCCGGACAAGTATTAAAAATACCGGCCAGTTAAACCAGATGAATTATGAAGGATGCACAGGAAAACATTCTTGTAACAGATGAACAGCTCATTCAGGACGAATTCGATAAACTGATCAAAGAATACCTGAATACCAATCACCGCCGCAAAGTTGAACTGATTACCAAAGCATTCAATTTTGCAAACCAGGCGCATACAGGAGTCAAACGCCGTTCGGGCGAACCCTATATTATGCACCCACTGGCGGTAGCCCGTATTGTTTGTAATGAAATGGGGTTGGGGTCAACCTCTATCTGTTCCGCCTTGCTACATGATGTAGTAGAAGACACGGAATATACTGTCGAAGATATCGAAAACATGTTTGGTAAAAAGATCGCCCAGATTGTGGACGGGCTGACCAAAATATCAGGAGGTATATTCGGAGAACAGGCTTCGGCACAGGCCGAAAACTTCCGAAAACTTCTCCTTACCATGAGCGACGATATCCGGGTAATCCTGATTAAAATAGCAGACCGCCTGCACAATATGCGTACCCTGGGTTCGTTACGCCCGGCCAAACAATACAAAATTGCCGGAGAAACCCAGTACCTGTATGCTCCCCTTGCCCACCGCCTGGGACTGTTCACCATTAAAACGGAACTGGAAGACCTTAGTTTTAAATACGAACATCCACAGGAATACGAATCCATATCAACCAAATTACAGGCCACCGAAGAACTTCGCAACACTGTTTTCGAAAAATTTGCCGGCCCTGTACACGAACGGCTGGAAAAATTGGAGTTATCGTACGAAATGCGCGCCCGTGTCAAACCCATTTATTCAATCTGGAATAAAATGCAAACCAAAGGAGTTCCCTTTGAAGACATATATGATATTTACGCCGTACGTATTATTTTTGACTCAAAACCAGGTATCGACGACAAAAACCTTTGTTGGGATGTCTATTCAGCCATTACAGACATTTACCGGATACGCCCCGACCGGATACGCGACTGGGTAAGCCGCCCAAAAGCGAACGGTTACCAGGCATTACACCTGACTGTTATGGGCCCTGACGGACAATGGGTGGAAATACAGATCAGAAGCCGTAAAATGGATGAAATAGCCGAAAAAGGTTTTGCGGCCCACTGGAAATACAAAGGAAACAACATCGAAGAGGATACGGAATTGGATAAATGGTTGAAAACAATTACCGAAATCCTTGAAAACCCGGACCCGAATGCCCTTGATTTCCTGGATACAATCAAATTAAACCTGTTTACAGCCGAAATATTTGTATTTACTCCCAAAGGCGATATTAAAACACTTCCGCAGGGAGCCACAGCCCTGGACTTTGCCTATGCCCTGCATACCAATATCGGAAACAAATGTATCGGTGCCAAAGTAAATCATCGGCTCGTTCCTCTTAGCCACCGGCTTACCAGTGGAGACCAGGTTGAAATACTGACCTCACGTTCACAATCCCCTCAGATAGAATGGATCAATTTTGTAACAACGGCAAAAGCACGTACCAAAATTGACGGAGCATTGAAAAAGATGCGTAAAGAAGCTGCACGCGTGGGTGAAGAAAAGATATTGAAGATTTTTGAAAAAGAAGAACTGGAACCTACAGTCAATAACATAGACAAACTGGCACAGTATTTTGGCTTCGCACGCCGGGAAGACTTCTTCTACTCGGTTGAGAAAGGAGATACTCCCTTACCGGATAGTATCAAAAAACTACTCAAAGAAAAAACAGACAATGTACTGTTCAAATATGTAAAACAAGCCCTCCGGGTTGCATCCAAAAACGACAAAGACCTTACAAAACAGAAAGTCGAAACACAGGAAGAAAAAAGAAAGCAGGCAATCGATAAAACCAAGCCCTATTTATTAAGCGAATTAGGGTACGACCAGAATTATGTAATAGCCCAATGTTGCAAACCGATTCCCGGCGACGACTCGATCGGTTTCATTAACGACGACGGGAAAGTGGTAGTACACAAACGCGCCTGCCCCATAGCAACCCGTCTGAAAAGCAGTTTCGGGGAACGTATCCTTTCTACCGAATGGAGCAACCATAAAAACCTCTCTTTCGAAGCAACCCTGGAAGTAAAAGGAATTGATGCCTTAGGTGTATTAAACACAATCACCCAGGTATTATCAAAAGATTTCAACGTCAACATACAACACCTGATGGTAGATGCAAAAGACGGAGTCTTCGAAGGAAAACTAAAAATAAAAGTACACGACGTAGAAGACGTCCAACGAATCTGCGTAAACCTATCCAAAGTAAAAAATATCAAGTTCATCGGACGCGTAGCGGATTAAGGAGAAATATGTTGGTTGAAGGGGATTTGCAATCCCCGCCTGTGGAGTATAAGGAATCGTAGATCGGCCTTAAGCCAATTATAATCCGCTTAAATATACCTTATGTTCCGGTTTATTCGGTATTTATTTGTTTTTCGGATCACAGATCCTAATACTCGTTAGTCGGGGATTGCAAATCCCCTCTGACCAACATTTACCGGAAGAATGAATAAGAAAGGCGAAAAAACTTACCCCTTATAAACCAGATACCCCATATAAACAACATTGCAGAGAATCATAATGGCACCCTCAATGCGGCCGATTTGACGTTTCTTAAACAGATAACCAAACACAAACAGAAGTACGGCTGAAAATATCAACATTCCGAAATCCAAATTAGTTATTCCATCCACATTTATCGGAACAATAGAAGCACTTGCTCCCAATACAAGAAAAATATTAAACAGGTTGGAACCTACTATATTGCCAATAGCTATCCCCGGATTCTTCTTCAATGCAGCAACAATTGAGGTAGCTAACTCCGGCAAAGAAGTACCTGCCGCAACCAGTGTAATCCCGATTACAGCATCACTCATTCCCAGGCTACGGGCAATCCCGGAAGCTCCATCAACAAAAATATCACCCCCATAAATCAGCGCGGCCAAACCACCTAAAATATAAATAACAGAACACCAGACCGGCAAACTTTTAATTTCCGGTTCATCCTGCCCGTTATTATTAAAAGCAATAGCAAAAGTATATCCCAGAAAAATAAGAAAAAAGCATAAAAGTAACAGACCATCACTAATACTGATAGAGTTTTGTGATGCTCCGTTGAGTAAAATATCATTCGCACATATAAATAAAACAACCGAAGCCAGTACACATAAAGGAATCTCTTTATTTAAAGTACCCTTTGTTAACGAAACAGGTACAATTACAGCTGTACATCCTACAACCAAAAGAGTATTAAAGATATTACTACCTATTACATTGCCGACAGAAATATCAGAATTACCTTTTAAGGCAGAGATTAAACTAACTGATAACTCCGGAGCCGAAGTTCCAAACGCAACAATGGTAAGCCCAATTACGAGAGAAGAGATGTGAAAGCGTTTAGCAACAGCAGAAGCCCCATCAGTCAGATAATTTGCACCCAACAAAATAAGGACTAATCCTCCTATCAGTAATAAAAAATCCATAGCTGTTCTGTTATATTATACCAGGTTAGAAAGGCAGGTCATCGGTCGGACTGGCCGGACCGAAATCAGGAGCCGCCTGGAATGAAGCTCCCCCCCATATCTCCGGGAGTAAGTTCGCCTTCAGCAGTTGCCCGTTCTACTCTCCACGCATTAATATTGGTAAACCAGCGACCCTGATATTCACTGCTTTCAATATCGAAAAACACTTTCAGTTCTTCGCCTGCCAGAATATTAGCCTGTTCGATTTTATCGGCACCGAAAATCTGAAAACAAACTTTCTTTGGATATTGGTCATGTGTTTCAATTACATATTCCTGCTTCTTCCACTCATTTCCTGTTTTACTGGTACCACCCTGTGCCGGTAGTACAGCAATTATCTTTCCTGTAATTTCCATTTTTTGATCAATTTAAAGAAGATGCAAATGTAGTGCTTTCTGTGCAAATATGATCATAAAAAACAGATTTTACCGGAAAAACTTTATCCTTCCGGGCGTAAATAATTATTCAGTGCCGCCGCCGTAAACAATACCACCGACTGCACCGGTGCCAACTTTGCAAAACCATTCAGTACCCCCCCCCAATCGTGCACCACCCCGTTAAACCGGATCGTAGTAACACTCACACCGGCTTCCTCTAATTTACGCCCCAGCAATTCGGCTCCGTCACGAAGAATATCATTTTCGGCAACCATAAGCAAAGCAGGCGGTAACCCTTTCAACTGACCTGTTGAAGACAGAGTAGGCGAAACATGAATATCTTTCCTGATGGCCGGATCTTTAGCATATTGGTCAAACAGGCGTAACATCAGTGAAGAAGTCAGAAAACGCCCTTCTCCGAACCGACCATACGACTCATATCCGGTTTCAGCATCAGCCACCGGCCATAACAACACCTGCAGTTTAATTTCCGGCCCGTTATTCTCCTTAGCCATAAGCGCTACAGCCATTGCCATATTCCCTCCGGCACCATTACCGGTTACTGCCAGGCGGCTCCCGTCCATATGAATATCCTCCCCATTACAAGATACCCATTTCAGGGTCGCATACGCTTCATTAACCGCACGTGGAAAAGAAGCCTCCGGCGAACGTGAATACTCCGGGAAAACACAAGCCATTCCGGACTCCACAACCAGGTCACGCACCAACCGTTTGTGTGTAATATAATCGCCCAACATCCAGCCACCTCCGTGTAAAAAGATAAAAACAGGCAACAACCCGGTTACTCCGGCCGGGCGAATAATATTTAATTTAATCTCGAACCCGTCCTGAATAATCACTTTCACTGATTCTTCAATACCGGAAACATCAGTTTCTATAACGGTCTGTGCTGTAGTTAATACATCCCGGGCATCCCGTACAGATAAAGATTCAAAAGGAGTATCCATCGCATTTATCACTTTCAGATACTCCTTAGTACCCACACTCAAATGCCGGTCATCCAGGAAAAAAGTCGCCACATGGCTATAACAATCTTCCATAAAAAGTTTTTTAGTTCTTTTTCAATGCTCTATTAACAACCTATGGAATGAAATAGTTAATTTTGAATGTATGAAAATAGAAGTGATTGATACAGGATACTTTTATGCAGACGGTGGTGCAATGTTCGGGGTTATCCCAAAATCAGCATGGAAAAAACGGTATCCCTGCGACGAACATAATACCTGCATACTTGCTATCCGGAGCCTGTTAATTACAGATAAAGAAAAGATCATATTAGTGGACACCGGAATCAACCATAACTATTTAAACAAGTTAAGTTGGTACCGCTTCTTTAACCTCACAAACCTGGAAGATGAGCTACTAAAAAGGGGAATCAGGGCAGAAGATGTCACAGACGTAGTACTTACACACCTGCACTTTGACCATTGCGGCAATCTGTCTTTCCCCAATGCCCGTTACCGGATCAGCCGGAAACAATGGGAGAATCTGGCAAATCCCCACCCGCTGGAAGCATCATCCATATTCACACAGGATATTTTACCATTAGAAAAAAGGGATCACTCTGTTTAGTAGAAAGTACCACATCCCTTACCTCCCAAATTTCGCTCGAACTCTTCGACGGACACTCTCCCGGGCAAATCGTACCCTTTATCAGCACTCCCGGGCAACATTTCATTTATGCCGGAGATTTCATACCCCTCTCCTGCCATGTTTCACCCGAATGGATCTCTGCCTATGACCTTTCCGCCGGACAATCCTATAACGAAAAAATCCGCCTGCTTGAAAAAGCCATCCAACACAATAGTGCTGTCATCTATGCCCACGATGCCTATACCACTTGCAGCACCATAAAAAAGATACATTCTTTTTATAAACCCAATCACAATTTTATTAACATCACAAAGACACTTCCATGACATTACGAAGGTAGGGCACCGTAACGGCAACGAAAAAAGGAGCCTCTCTTCGCAGGGAGACTCCTTTTTTCAGGGGAAATAACCAATAAAAAACTTTCCCCTGGTTTTAATCATCTTATATGCTTACATAATTAGCAAAGGTTTTGATATAGCGATTATGTTTTACTAATAGTGTTACTTTTAACAACAATGCAAAGATATAGGTGAAATACAACCTCTACAATACCTATATATTAGTATATTTCCGGTTGCCGTACCTATTAATAGTGATTATAGTGCGGTTAAGCACAGAATCCGGCCACATAGAGCCGGCAACTCCTTAAAAAGTAGTATCTTTGAACTACTTAACAGACTTTTAATTGATTCAAACATGTATAAAAAAGCAAAATATACGGAACACGATAAGATGAGCGACCTGATATGCGACAATTACCCCATGGTATTGGTGACCAGTCGCTTCGGCATCTCGCTGGGATTCGGAGAAAAAAACATCGGAGAAGCCTGCCGGCATAACAACGTAGATGTAAACACATTCCTCACCGTTGTTAATTTCCTGTTAGAAAACAAAGCAGAGCCGATTGATCCGGAAAAAAATAAATTTTCCCTCCACTCAATCATTACTTATCTGCGCAATGCACACGACTACTTCCTCAACTTCAGGTTGCCTCACATACGCAGGAAACTAAACGAAGCAATTAAAACCTGTCCGCAGGATGTAGCCTTCGTAATCCAAAAATTCTTTGACGAATATGCCGAAGAAGTCAATAAACATATGATGTATGAAGAAAAGGTCGTATTCCCCTACGTAAAATCGTTGTTAAAAGGAGAAAGAGACCAGAAATATAACATTACAATCTTCCGCAAACGGCACGACCAGATTGAAATGAAAATCATCGAGTTAAAAAACATCCTGATCAAATACTATCCGGGAGAAAGCGACCATATGCTGAACAGTGTATTATTCGACATCTTTGCTACAGAGAATGATCTGGCTACCCATAGCCTGGTAGAAGACTTTATTTTTGTGCCTGCTATATTAGAACTGGAAAAACAATAATACCCAAGGTATGAGCACCACCCTGAAAATAGTAATAGCCGAATCGTCCGTCATCATCCGGGCAGGACTGGAGGTAACCCTGAAAAAGATCTCCGGCTTTAAATTTCACCTGGTAGAGGTTGGGTATCCGGATAGCCTGGGCGAAGCCCTGCGCATGCACCGGCCCGATATACTATTAATAAACCCTCTTTTTGTAAACGGTACCCTTTTGACACAACTAAAAGAAGAAAATGGATGTACAGACACAAAATGTTTTGCTTTACTCTATACTGCTGTTGAAACCTCTATACTACGCATGTTCGACGATCAGGTCAGTATCTTTGACGGCCCGGATGAGATCAAAAAAAAGATAGAACAGGTAATCCTGAAAGAGATTGCGGAAGAAACAGACCCGGAAGATTCGCAATCCTTAAGCGTACGCGAAAAAGAAATTGTAGTGTGTGTGGTAAAAGGTATGACCAACCGGGAAATTGCAGACACCCTCTATCTTTCTACCCATACAGTGATTACCCACCGGCGCAACATCGCCCGGAAACTACAAATTCATAGTGCCAGTAGCCTTACAGTATATGCTATTGTAAATAAACTCGTTGAATTGGAAGACATACAACCCAAAGGATAAGCTGCAAATGAAAAATGAAAAACTAAAAGTGGAAAATGAAAGTTTTTACCGGAACTCACTTTCATTTTATAAGAAAATATGAATAAAAAATATTAGATTAATTTGTTCATAAAGAAAAAGCGGTTATCTTTGCAGCCATAAAATAAGAAGCAATGGCAGGAAACATAGCACATAGTCTCATTATTTCTCTAAACATTATTCTACTCTGGGAACAGAACAGGAAGTGAGACTGCTATGCTGTATTGAGCATATATAAAACGAAAGAGCCTTTCTCACTTCCTTGTGAGAAGGGCTCTTTTCGTATGAAAAAAGAATTAGCATATTAACAATTTAAACAATATAAAACGATGTCTGATAGATTATTTATTTTCGACACCACTTTGAGAGACGGGGAACAGGTTCCCGGGTGCCAGTTGAATACCGTAGAAAAAATACAGGTAGCCAAAGCACTGGAAGAATTAGGAGTGGATGTGATTGAAGCAGGCTTCCCGGTATCAAGTCCGGGTGACTTCAACAGTGTGGTAGAAATCTCGAAAGCCGTAACCTGGCCAACCGTATGTGCGCTGACCCGTGCCGTAGAAAAAGATATCAATGCGGCAGCCGAGGCACTTAAATACGCAAAACGCGGACGTATCCACACCGGAATCGGAACTTCCGATTATCACATTAAATATAAATTCAATTCGAATCAGGACGATATTCTGGAACGCGCCATTGCCTGCGTAAAATATGCAAAACGTTTTGTAGAAGACGTTGAGTTCTATGCCGAAGATGCCGGACGTACCGATAATGCCTACCTGGCACGTGTAGTAGAAGCCGTTATTAAAGCAGGAGCTACAGTTGTGAACATTCCGGATACAACCGGTTACTGCCTGCCTCATGAATATGGCGAGAAAATCAAATACCTCATGGAACATGTGGACGGCGTACACAATGCAATCCTTTCCACCCACTGTCACAACGACTTAGGTATAGCTACTGCCAATACAGTACAGGGCGTTTTAAATGGTGCACGCCAGGTAGAGGTAACCATCAACGGTATCGGAGAACGTGCCGGAAATACGTCGCTGGAAGAAGTGGTCATGATTTTTAAATCACACAAGGAAACAGGTATTATTACCAACATCAATAGTACTAAAATATATGGCATGAGCCGCATGGTGTCAAGCCTGATGAATATGCCGGTACAACCCAATAAAGCCATTGTAGGGCGGAATGCTTTTGCACACTCTTCGGGTATCCACCAGGACGGTGTATTGAAAAACCGCGAAAGCTACGAGATCATCGACCCGAAAGATGTGGGTATCGACGACAATGTAATCGTATTAACCGCCCGCAGCGGACGCGCCGCATTGAAACACCGCCTGAATGTATTAGGTGTAGACTTGGAACAGGACAAACTGGATAAGGTATACGAAGAGTTCCTGAAACTGGCCGACCGTAAAAAAGACATCAATGACGATGACGTTTTGATGCTGGTAGGCAAAGACCGGGGAGATACGCAACGCATCAGGCTGGAATACCTGCAGGTTACATCAGGAGTAGGCTTACAATCCGTAGCCAGCATCTGCCTGAATATAGCAGGAGAGAAATTTGAAGCGGCAGCTTCCGGTAACGGTCCTGTAGACGCGGCGATCAAAGCCATTAAATCAATCATCCACCGCACCATGACTATTCAGGAATTCCTGATACAAGCCATTAATAAAGGTAGCGACGACATGGGTAAAGTACACATGCAGGTTGAGTACGACGGAAATGTATACTACGGCTTCGCCGCCAATACAGACATCATAGCCGCCTCAGCCGAAGCTTTCATTGACGCGATTAATAAGTTTGTAAAATAAGGAGTTAAAAAGTAGTCAAGGAGTTAGCAGCCACTTTGTGGCTTAGTAGTCATCAGTCGCTACGCTCCTTAGTAGTCAAGGAGATAAAATTAATATATAATAAACTACTTGACTACTGCGAGCGAAGCGAGCTAACTACTAACGAGCAAAGCGAGTGATAACTACTTTAACTACTAAGTGAGCAAAGCGAACGATAATTTAAATAAACCAATAAATAAAAATGAGTAAGACATTATTCGAAAAAATCTGGGAGAAACATGTAGTAGATACACTACCCGACGGAACTATACAATTATATATTGACCGTTTATATTGCCATGAGGTAACCAGTCCGCAGGCTTTCGCCGGAATCCGTGAACGGGGCTTACAGCCCTTCCGTCCGCAACAGATCACCTGTATTCCGGACCACAATATCCCAACATTGAATCAGGATAAACCCATTACAGACCCTGTCTCCAAGAACCAGGTAGACACACTGGAAAAGAACGCTAAAGATTTCGGCCTGGCATACTATGGATTGAATCATCCGAAGAATGGAATTATCCACGTAGTAGGGCCTGAAACAGGTTTAACACAACCGGGTATGACAATCGTTTGCGGCGATTCGCATACCTCTACGCACGGAGCCATGGGTGCTATCGCATTTGGTATCGGTACCAGCGAAGTTGAAATGACACTGGCCACCCAATGTATCATGCAACGCAAACCGAAAACCATGCGCATTACAGTAGATAGTAAACTGAAACCAGGCGTAACAGCAAAAGATATTGCACTGTATATTATCAGTCAGATGACTACCGGAGGGGCTACCGGATATTTTGTAGAATATGCCGGCGAAGCCATCCGTAACACAACCATGGAAGACCGCCTGACGATCTGTAACCTTTCTATCGAAATGGGTGCACGTGGCGGTATGATCGCTCCGGACCAGGTAACATTCGACTACCTGAAAGACCGTGAATTCGCACCACGTGGTGAAGAATGGGATAAAGCTGTCGCTTACTGGCGCACACTCTATACCGATGGGGATGCCGTATTCGATAAAGAGATCGTATTCAAAGCCGGAGATATTGAACCCATGGTTACCTACGGAACCAATCCGGGGATGGGTATGGGTATCCGCGAAAACATTCCAACCATTGAAAGTGTAGACGAAGCCGGACAAATCTCTTATAAGAAATCACTCGAATACATGGGATTCACTGCAGGTGAACCGATTCTGGGTAAGAAAATTGATTATATATTCCTGGGAAGCTGCACCAACGGACGGATCGAAGATTTCCGCGCATTTGCCTCACTGGTAAAAGGACATAAAAAAGCCGATCACGTAGTTGCCTGGCTGGTACCGGGTAGCTGGTTGGTAGAAAAACAAATCCGTGCGGAAGGTATTGATAAAATATTAACAGAGGCCGGTTTTGAGCTGCGTCAACCCGGATGTTCCGCCTGTCTGGCCATGAACGAAGACAAAGTTCCGGCAGGTATGTACGCGGTATCCACATCAAACCGTAACTTCGAAGGCCGTCAGGGACCAGGCGCACGCACCATTCTGGCCGGCCCGTTAGTAGCCGCCGCCGCTGCTATAACCGGAGTAATCACCGATCCGAGAGAGATATAAAAAGTAGTCAAGGAGTTAACAGCCACTTTGTGGCTTAGGAGTCATCAGTCGCTATGCTCCTTAGTAGTTAAGTAGAAAAGACTAATATACAATAAACTACTTGACTACTGCGAGCAAAGCGAGCTAATTACTAACGAACAAAGTGAGTGATAACTACTTTTACTACTAAGCCTCGCAGAGGCTGATAACTACTAAAAAATTAAAACAATGAAAGAAAAAATCAATATAATTACATCAACCTGTGTACCTCTTCCATTAGAGAACGTAGATACAGACCAGATTATCCCGGCACGTTTCCTGAAAGCAACTACCCGTGAAGGTTTTGGCGACAACCTGTTCCGTGACTGGCGTTATGATAAAGAAAACAACCCCAATCCGGATTTCATTTTAAACCAGAACACCTATTCCGGGCAAATCCTGGTAGCCGGTAAAAACTTCGGTAGCGGTAGTAGCCGAGAGCATGCGGCATGGGCTATCACCGGATACGGTTTCCGTATTGTAGTAAGCAGTTTCTTTGCTGATATATTCAAAAACAACTCCATGAACAACGGATTACTACCGGTTGTAGTAACACCCGGATTCCTGGCCGAAATATTCGCATCCATAGAAGCTGATCCCGCTGCCACATTAACAGTAGACCTGCCCAATCAGACAATTACCAACAACACAACCGGCAAAACAGAATCTTTCGAGATCAATGCCTACAAAAAAGATTGCCTGATCAACGGTCTGGACGACATCGACTACCTGCTCGCAAACAAAGACAAAATCGAAGCATACGAAACGGAAGCACGCAGATAACACAGATTTCTGATTGTTGAGTCCTGAAAGGACGGCTGAAATCAAATAAGATTACACTCTTTTAAGTCGTACTTACAGCACTCAAATTATTATTTTATCCATAAACCCAGCACTTACGTACTGGGCTAATTAAAATCGTCCTATCAGGACTTAGAGAAAATTATGATAGAGATAATGGATACAACCCTGCGGGACGGGGAACAGACTTCGGGTGTTTCGTTCGCTTCCCGTGAGAAACTTAGTATCGCCCGGATACTATTGAGCGAACTGGGAGTAAACCGGCTTGAAATTGCATCCGCCCGGGTATCGGACGGAGAATACGATGCCGTCAAACGGGTAGCTGAATGGGCTGAAAAAACAGGCCATATAGAGAAACTGGAAGTGCTGGGTTTCGTAGACGGGGAAGTATCGCTCAACTGGATAAAAAACGCAGGGTGCCGGGTAGTAAACTTACTCTGCAAAGGTTCCTATAAGCATATTACCGAACAGCTAAAGAAAACACCCGAACAACACATTCTGGATATTTGTTCTGTAATTAAGTTGGCACAGGAGAAAGGCATCGCTGTAAATATTTATCTGGAAGACTGGTCGAATGGGATCAAAAACTCACCGGAGTATGTTTTCCAAATGATGGAGGGCTTAAAGGACCAGCCTATCAAACGGTTTATGTTACCTGATACATTAGGAATACTGAATCCGCAGGACACGTACGAATACTGCCGGACTATGGTAGAGAAGTATCCGGACATTCATTTTGATTTCCATGCCCACAACGATTACGATCTGGCTGTTGCTAACGTATTCTCTGCCGTGCGGGCCGGAATAAAAGGAGTACATACAACAGTGAACGGTTTAGGCGAACGTGCCGGTAACGCACCGTTAAGCAGTGTATTGGCAGTATTGAAAGACCATTTAGGATTCAAAACCACCCTGCGTGAAGAAAAGATCAACCGGGTAAGTAAGCTGGTAGAAACCTATTCGGGCATCCATGTGACACCCAACAAACCTGTGGTAGGGGAACATGTGTTTACACAATGTGCAGGAGTACATGCCGATGGGGATAACAAAAACAACCTGTATTACAACGACCTGTTACCGGAACGGTTCGGCAGGATCCGGGAATATGCATTGGGCAAAACTTCCGGTAAAGCCAATATCCAGAAGAATCTGGAAGCACTGGGTATAGACCTGGACGAGGAATCGATGCGGAAAGTAACCGCACGGATCATTGAACTGGGAGACAAGAAAGAGGTGGTAACACAGGAGGATTTGCCTTACATCATCAGTGATGTATTAAAGCACGATACAAAAGCAGATGAAAAGATACGGATTCTGAATTATTCTCTATCTTTGACCCAGGGTTTGAAACCAGTGGCTATACTGAAAATAGAGATAGACGGTATGGAATACCAGGAATCTTCTTCCGGCGACGGACAATACGATGCGTTTGTAAGGGCTTTGCGTAAAATATATGCAAATCTGAAACGTCCGTTCCCGGTTCTGGCAAACTATTCTGTTACCATTCCTCCGGGCGGAAGAACAGACGCATTGGTTCAAACCATTATCACCTGGAACCTGGAAGGTACGGAATTCAAAACCCGTGGCCTGGATGCCGACCAGACAGAAGCAGCGATCAAAGCAACGATCAAAATGCTGAACAAAATTGAGACTAACTAATTGATATGAAAATTATCAATTAAAAAATAAAGAAGTATGAACAAACGATTGACAATAGCCCTGGTTGCACACGACAACCGGAAAGCTGACATGGTAGAATGGGCGGTACACAATGCAGAATTTCTTGCACACCACCATTTGGTTTGCACCGGAACAACCGGAGGGCTGATCTTAAATGCGTTTGAAGAAAGAGGTGTTTTCGCGGAAATGACCCGGATGAACTCCGGTCCGTTAGGCGGCGATGCCGAAATCGCAGCCATGGTAGTAAGAAAAGAGGTAGACCTGGCGGTATTCCTGATAGACGACCTGAACCCCCAGCCTCACGAAGCGGATATCCAGATGTTGCTCCGTCAGTGCCGTGTTCACAACGTACCTATCGCCTGCAACAGGTACAGCGCAGACCTGATGATCACCAGCACCCTCTGGGACGACGATTCATACGTCCCTTCAGAACCCAAATATGTATACTTTAATCGAAATTAAATAAAGTAGTCAAGGAGTCATCAGCCACTTTGTGGCTTAGGAGTCATCAGTCGCTACGCTCCTTAGTAGTTAAGTAGAAAAGATTAATATACAATAAACTACTTGACTACTGCGAGCAAAGCGAGTTAACTACTAACAAACAAAGTGAGTGATGACTACGAGTGAGTGAAACGAACGATGACTACTAAATGAGCGAAGCGAATAATAACTTCTAACATATTAAATAACAAACTGTAATGAAACTAAACATAGCAGTACTGCCGGGCGACGGTATCGGTCCGGAGATTGTAGAACAGGCCATGAAAGCTGTAAAAGCTGTTTGCGATAAATTTGGCCACGAATTAACGTATAAAGAAGCACTGGTAGGTGCCATTGCTATCGACGAAACAGGCAATCCTTATCCGGACGAAACCCACGAATTATGTATGCAGAGCGATGCTGTACTGTTCGGTGCTATCGGTTCTCCGAAGTACGACAACAACCCTTCCGCAAAAGTAAGACCGGAACAGGGTTTACTGGGCATGCGTAAAAAACTGGGATTGTATGCGAATATCCGTCCGGTTACTACCTTCCCTTCGTTAATCCATAAATCACCCCTCCAGGCAGACCTGGTAGAAGGTGCTGACTTTATGTGTATCCGCGAACTGACCGGCGGTATGTATTTCGGTCGTCCGCAGGGAAGAAGCGAAGACGGAAATACAGCGTACGACACCTGTATATACACCAGAGAAGAGGTAGAACGTATTGTACGTCTGGCTTATCAATATGCGGAAAAAAGACGCAAAAAAGTAACAATTGTTGATAAAGCAAACGTATTGGCTACTTCACGTCTTTGGAGACAGGTATCACAGGAGATCGAAAAAGAATATCCAAACGTAGAAACCGAATACATGTTTGTTGACAACGCCGCGATGCGTATCATCCAATGGCCGAAAAGCTTTGACGTAATGGTTACCGAAAATATGTTTGGTGATATCCTGACAGACGAAGCTTCGGTAATTACAGGTTCATTAGGGATGTTGCCTTCCGCCTCTATCGGTATCCATACCTCGGTATTCGAACCGATCCACGGATCGTATCCACAGGCTGCCGGTAAAAACATAGCCAACCCGTTGGCAACTGTTCTAAGTGCTGCCCTGATGTTTGAATACGCATTCAACTTAATGGAAGAAGGTAAAATAATCCGCGATGCAGTAACAGCCTCTATGGATGCCAACGTAGTAACGGAAGATATCGCAGCAGAAGGAAAAGCCTATAACACCTCAGAAGTAGGCGACTGGATTGCCGGGTGGATTGCCAAACAGTAATATTTCCTCTCCTCTTGAGAGGCTGTGTAAAGACAATCTTCGCTCTTTGATAAAGTTAATAATTGTAAGTGATTACCCCGTATGGGGTAAAATGTGAATAACCCCGGGTGAAACCCGGGGTAGGCAGAAACCTTCTCTATAACAACCCTAAAAGGGTTGAACCCGCTTCGGGGTTCATAAAGTATAGTAGCTTTCTACCACGGGTTTCACCCGCGGTTATTCACATTCAAGCCCTTCGGGCTTACAATATGTAACTTTTTCGATTTTACATTTTAGTTTTTACACAACCTCTTGAGAGGGGAAAGATTACTTAGCCATTCGCATCAGTTCGTCCAGTACTTCTTTATCATATCCCATTTCCCGGGCAATTTCAAAGTCTTTTATCGCCGCGGCTTTTTCATATTGGGCCAGTTTTACCTTGCCCCTTAATACATATAACGCGGCAGTGGGTTCGGTCTCTGCAAACACTTTGTTCAGGTCGGACATGGCCCGTCCGTTTTTACCCATTTGAAAATAAAGGTCTGCCCGGCTTTCATATAAAAACCAATATCTGGGAGATTCCTGAATCAGATAATTATAGATGCGTTCGCTTTCACTGTAATTTCCCCTCATCTTTTCCAATACCGCATGTCCTAAACGGCCATTGATCGTTTTATCATTGATCTCCATGATACGGTCAAAATCAGCTTCCGCCAGCAGAAAGTTTTGTTGTTGCAGATAAAGAATACCCCTGTTGTACAAAGCATCCTGGTTCAGAGGGTCTTTAGCGATCACAACAGAATAATCGTTAATCGCCTTTTCTGTCTCTCCCAACAGAATGTACAAAGAGGCACGGCTCTCCAGAATATCCGTATTCTCCTGATTACGGCTCAAAGCTGCCGTATACGAAAGAACCGCATCCTGTAGGTTTCCCTGTTTCCACTGGATCGTCCCCAGATTAGTCAATAACGCATAGTTATGCGGATTAGCCGGTTCGAGGCGCATAGCTGCGCGAATACTTTCTTCGGCCGCCGCCAGTTCATCGTTCTCCAGGTATTCAAAACTTTTTTCTATTAAATCTTCATAAGATTGCGCACTGATACTCAATGGTAAACATGTTAGTACGACAGCTAATAAAAAATATTTCATCATAAAATTGATTATTTTCAACACGGGCAAAACTACATAATAATTCCGGTTGTTATGGTATAATAAAAACTATTTATATCTTTGCCGGATAATTTGACATTTTAAAGTCTATGAATAACACGTTCCTGTCGATTGAATTAGATAATACATTACTGGAGACTACTACCTATTTAGAAAAACTGGTAGAGAATCTGATTGATAAAGGCACCCTATTAGGTTGGTCGATTATCAAAGCAGCCATTATTTTTATAGCCGGACGATTTTTAATAAGTCTTTTAAACAAAATTATCCGGAGAATCCTGGACAGGCGCAATATTGACCCTTCGATAAAGACCTTTACTAAAAGTCTGGTAAATGTTGTCTTAACGGTAATGCTCATTGTATCCATAATAGGCGTATTAGGGATACCCACCACCTCTTTTGCCGCTCTGATCGGGTCTGCCGTGGTTACTATCGGATTAGCATTGAGTGGTAATCTGTCTAACTTTGCGGGAGGGATCCTTATCCTTCTGTTTAAACCCTTCCGGGTAGGAGATTATATTGAAACCTCAAGTATTGGAGGAACAGTAAAAGAGATACAAATCTTCCACACAATTATCAATACCTCCGATAATAAAACGATTTATGCCCCCAACGGTTCCCTAAGCAGCGGAATAGTAACAAATTATAACGTAATGCCTACCCGCCGGGTGGAATGGATATTCGGTATCGAATACGGCGAAGATTACGAAAAAGTAAAAGCTATTCTTTATAAACTAATTGCAAACGATACCCGCGTACTATCTAATCCGCTACCTTTTATCGCACTGAAACAATTGGATGCAAGCAGTGTGAACATAGTGGTCCGGGCATGGGTAAAAAGGGAAGATTACTGGGGTGTTTATTTTGAAATGAATAAACATATATACGAAACATTTAATAAAGAAGGTATTAGTTTCCCTTTCCCACAATTAACCATACACAAAGCCCCACCCAGCCTCCCCGAAGGGGAGGAGTTAAAAAAATAAGAACCTCCTTTAAGAAACAATAATCTATTAATGATATACTCCCCCTTCTCTATCTCCTCCCCTTCGGGGAGGCTGGGTGGGGCTATAAATAGCATCTATGAAGGTATAAAAACTATTCATAGAAAATATTTATGAGATGAGATTTGGATTAGTAATTTTGTAAAACAATAAATTGATTTTAGAATTATGAAAGCATTAATAGGTAAAAAAAGCGCCGTCATTCAACGCCACGGCAGTTATCAATGGCTATGAAATCGTTTCTGATTTTTCATTGGAACAATATGTAGGTAATAAATATGTTGTTCTGTTTTTCTATCCGATGGACTTTACGTTTGTTTGTCCTACTGAACTACACGCATTCCAGGAAAAACTGGAAGAGTTCGAAAAAAGAAATGTTGCGGTTGTAGGGGTTTCGGTTGACTCTGAATATTCTCACTTTGCATGGTTACAACAACCTAAAAACAAAGGGGGTATCCAGGGAGTAACTTATCCGCTGGTATCTGACTTCTCTAAAACTATTTCTCTGGATTACGGTGTGTTGGCTTCAGAATACGATCTGAACGAAGACGGACGTCTTACTTCACAGGGTGCACCGGTAGCTTACCGTGGGTTGTTCCTGATTGATAAAGAAGGAGCTATCCGTCACTATGTAGTGAACGACCTGCCTTTAGGAAGAAATGTAGAAGAAGTAATCCGCGTGGTAGACGCTTTACAACATTTCGAAGAAAACGGAGAAGTATGCCCGGCTAACTGGAGCAAAGGAAAAGAAGGTATGCAGGCTACTAACGAAGGTGTATCAGGTTATTTAAGTAATCACTAAGTATCTGTAATATAAAATATCTAATAGGTTCCCCGCGAAAGCGGAGCTGTTAAATTCTCCGGCATTAAGTCCTGAAAGGACGGCTTATCCTAGCCCAGTACGAAGTGCTGGGTTGCAGTTGTGGATAGTCTATTGAGTGCTGTAAGCACGGCATAATAAAATAGCGAGAAATGTAATTGTCCGTAAATCGTGCCGTTCCTTCAGGACTCAATAAAAATCATACAGGAGAATTTAACTACTCTGACACTTTCGCGGGGAACATTTTTTTGTTTTATTTCAGGTATTATTTACTTTTCACAGCTTTTTTCAGCGCTTGCAAAGCATCCTGTATCACCGAACGGGGACACCCGATATTCATTCGCATGAATCCTTCGCCTCCGGGTCCGAACATGGCTCCGTCATTCAATGCCAGCCCTGCTTTATCCCTGAATAATTCAACCAATTCCTTTTGTCCCAACTTTAAATCACGGCAATCCAGCCATACCAGAAAAGAGGCTTCCGGCATATACACTTTTATTTTCGGCAATTCTGCTTTCATAAAACGCTCCACATAGGCCACATTCTCCATAATGTACATACGCATTTGCTGCAACCACTCTGTCCCATAGGTATAAGCTGCGGTAGTTGCCGTATAGGCAAAAATCGTTCCTTCATTCAGTTCGCGCGCCTGTAGGAAAGAGTAGAATTTGTTTCGTATCGTTTCTTCCGGAATAATGGCATACGAGGAGACAATCCCTGCCATATTAAAGGTCTTACTGGGAGCCATAAAAGTAATGCTGGAGGCTGCGGCTGTTTCCGAAACAGTGGGAAATGGAGTATGGCGGCTATGAGGATACACCATTTCGGCATGTATCTCGTCCGATATCACCAAAATATTATGAGCGGCACATATATCTGCCAGCTTCGATAAAACATCTTTGGGCCAAACAACGCCTCCCGGATTATGAGGACTACAAAGGATCAATACTTTACATTTGTCATCTATTACCGATTCAAGTTGTTCAAAATCCATTTCATACCGGCCATTCACCAGTTTTAAGGGATTGTTGATAACTTCGCGCTCCATTTGTTCGGGGACGATCCGGAACGGATGATATACCGGAGGTTGGATAATTACCTTATCGCCGGGCTGCGTAAAACAATCCAGTGTGAAAGCAATACCTTTCACTATACCCGGAATATAACTAAGCCACTCTTTACGTATCTTCCATTTATGTTTATAATCAACCCAGTTAATGATACTTTCATAATACTCTTCAGAGGGATAGGTATAACCAAAAATTTCATGGGTACAACGCTGTTTGATAGCATTGACAATAAAATCAGGTGTACGGAAGTCCATATCTGCTACCCAAAGAGGAACCAGGTCCGGATTACCGAATCGTTCTTCAAGGGCATCCACCTTCAGGCAGTTAGTACCATGCCTATCGATAAGCTCGTCAAAATTGTATTGCTTCATATGATCAAATATTTCTTTGTATCCTGCAAGGCTTCAAAGATACAAATTCAATTGACAACAGACAATTACCGGATAAGAATTGATACTTAGCCTTATAAAAGGTTGTCTTTTGATGACAAAAAGGGTTAACTATAAAAACCGGCAGGCACTTTATAGAATCCCTACAGGCATAACTTTTAGAAGTTGTGCCTGTGTAGAGGCTAAAGTTCAGCATGTGTAGAGTGCCAACTTGTGCCTGTGTAGCCGGAAAGTTGTGCCTGTCCAGAGTAAAAGTTGTGCCTGTCCGGGCAAAAAGTTGTGCCTGTGTAGAGGCCAAAATTCAGCCTGGGCAGAAGGCAAAGTTGTGCCTGTGTAGGGTAAATAATTATTCTTTTTTATGTAAGTTTGCACCCGGATTATTAAAAAACACGTATGGAGTGGTTGTATGAATTGTTGCGGGGGGGGGATGGTATAGGCCATTCGATCCTGATCTTATCTGTTGTAATTGCTTTTGGTATTTTGTTAGGGAAAATCAAAGTTTTCGGAGTTTCTTTAGGAATTACACTGGTTCTGTTCGTAGGTATTTTACTGGGGCATTTCGGATTCGTGATCAATCCGGAAATACTTCATTTTTTCCGTGAGTTCGGTTTGATCCTTTTTGTATATTCTGTAGGTATGCAGGTGGGACCCGGATTTTTCTCCTCTTTTAAAAAGGGAGGTATCACACTGAATCTGTTAGCAACCAGTATTGTAGTATTAGGAGTGGGCATAACAATCGCGATCCACTATATTACAGGCCTTCCGATGTCTACTATGGTAGGTATTCTATCGGGTGCGGTAACTAATACTCCGGGATTAGGAGCTGCCCAACAGGCATTTAATGATGTAACCTGATCGTCGTCCGAAACCATCGCTCTGGGGTATGCCGTGGCTTATCCGTTAGGGGTTGTGGGAATTATCCTTTCAATGGTCTTTATCCGGTCTATTTTCCGGGTCAACTTTATTAAAGAGACAGAGAAGATACGCGAAGAAGAAAACAAGCAGACGAAAGGAGCCATCCCGATGTCGCTACTTGTACAAAATCCGGCCGTGTTTGGTAAATCAATCGGTGATCTTTCTTCTTTGCTGGAACACCGCGAATTTGTGATCTCCCGTATCTGGCATAATGATAACCATAAAATTGAGATTGCCTCTGCAACCACTGTTTTGAATCAGGATGATAAAATATTTGTTATCACCACTGAAAAGGATGCGGAAACGATCAAAACATTCATCGGAAACGAGATTACCATGGATCGCAAACAATGGATTCCTACCGATAGCCAGTTAATCAGTCGCCGGGTAGTTGTAACCAAGTCCGAATTAAACGGTAAACGATTAGGTGACCTTCAATTCAGAAAACTTTTAGGTATCAATGTTACACGGCTCAACCGTGCGGGGGTGGATATCGTGGCATCACCGGCTCTGACCTTACAGGTAGGTGATAAATTAACAGTAGTGGGTAGTGAACAATCAGTAGCCAAAGTAGGTGAAATATTAGGAAACTCACTGCACCGCCTGAACGAACCGAACCTGATTACGATATTTGTGGGAATTGCTTTAGGTATTATCCTGGGTAGTATTCCTTTTACTTTCCTGGGAATACCTCAACCGGTAAAACTGGGCCTGGCAGGAGGGCCGCTTATTGTCTCTATCCTGATCAGCCGGTTTGGTTACCGTTATAGACTGATAACCTATACGACCCTTAGTGCAAACCTGATGTTGCGGGAGATTGGGATAACCCTGTTCCTTGCATGTGTGGGCCTGGGTGCAGGAAAAGGTTTTGTGGATACAATTGTAAACCAGGGAGGTTATGCCTGGATCGGGTATGGGTTTATTATTACGACCTTACCTCTTCTGATCGTAGGTTGCATAGGGCGTTATTATTATAAACTGAACTATTTTACTATCATGGGATTAATTGCAGGTAGTACCACCGACCCACCGGCACTGGCTTATTCCACCACCACTGCCGGAAACAGCGCCCCTTCAGTAGGATACGCAACGGTTTACCCTCTAACCATGTTCCTTAGGGTACTTTCCGCACAATTACTAATTCTTCTGTTCTTTTCGTAAAGAGATATCTAAATAAAAATGTTCCCCGACTTGATCGGGGATCGCATAAAAACCGGCAGTTTGTATATATTATAAGAATAAAACTGTTAGTTCTCTTGCGATCCCCGATCAAGTCGGGGAACATTTTTATTCTTTTATGTTTTTTATATAAACAGATTACTTGTCCAAAAGGGCATTTACGCACCACAGATAGGGTGCGTGTCCGTGGTAATCTCCGGGATGACGCGGACGGTCATAGTAATACTGTTTATCATTCTTTTTGTTTGTTCCGCCACAAATGTCTGTGATAGCGCCATCTTCATTGATATAGGTGACTATGGATAACCAGGCTTTCCGGGCAGCGGGTGCATATATGGCCGCATCCAGCCAGCCCTCTTTTACCCCCACAATAAATGCATAGGTAAACATCGCTGTTCCGGAAGTTTCCGCCCACCAATCCGGTTCATCAATTAATTGATTCCACATACCATTGGGTTGCTGATAATCCAGCAAACTTTTCATCATGGTATGATATCCTTCCAGAATGCGCGGGCGGTGTGGATTGTCTTCCGGCAGATAACGAAGCAATTCCGTCATACCGGCTGCCATCCAGCCATTCCCACGGCACCAGTAGAAAGGCACATCCGGGGCATGATAAAACAAACCGTTCTCACGTTGCAGTTCATCCAGATACAAAACCATTTCATAAGCCGAACGATCTATATAGGTAGGATCACCGGTCACTTTGTAAGCCTGTGTCTGCACAATGGTGATCATATATATATCATCAATCCATAAACGCGTTTGCCACGAATAGTCCTTACCAGCCCACTCTTTTTCATGATCTTTTGCATTTTCGGGAACCTGCCATTGGGTATCGGCATACGGCATACCCAACTCGTAGTACCGCTGATCCTTTGTTATCTGGTATAATTCCAAAGCCAGACTTCCAAACATATTCAAATCCACATGATTCTTTATCGGTAAGAGTTCTGCCTCTGTCGTAAATAAGGGTTCAAATTTATTCTGTAAAAGGGTAATCAGTTCCTTATTCCCAGTCAGTGCACCATATGTAAGAGCCCCATTCCAGTTAAATGTTTCAGGATAACTGATCCATTTACCCGCATGCAACATATGCTTGCCATCTACAAACCGATAGGCCAGACGTTTACCCACCTCTTCCGGAGTAGCCCCTGCAGGAAAACCCGTCAGCAAATTTGTTTGGGCAACTAACAGCTGAAAAGGCATAAGGAATACTAAAAGAACTATTTTTTTACCATATTGATTGTTTTTTTATTTTACAATTAGTGACTATAAATAATATTGACCGGCAAAAATCTGGTTTTACCGGTCAATAAAATATAAAACTATTTAGTTCAGAGATTAATCTATTCTGTCTTCATCCGCTACAGCATCTTCCCAGTTATCCCATTTAGGAGTATTCGGGTCGTAGCCATCATAACCATAGTTTTGAGCCAATTCTCCTTTATAGTTCGCAGTCATAGGAGCTTCGAAGATTGGCCAATACAGGTTTCTCTTATCCATTGTATAGTTCGGGGTGTTGTTACCGGTAGAAGTAATCTCTATAGGCCCTTTATTATACATGGTCAAACGGTTGATACGTTGATACCAGTAACTTCCACCGGCAGGATCTGTTCCGCTTTGTTTGTCAAACGTTTCCAGATTATATGTATTTCCCCATTCATCGGGTTTGCCGCTTCGGGCAAGACACAGGGATACACGTATTAATTCTACATTACGCCATTCTTCCCAATACAATTCACGGGCACGCTCATTCATTATATCACCAATGGTTACGGTACCTTCATAGAATTGAGTACATTCGGCACGCCGTCTTATTATATTCAAATCATCTTTAATGGTAGGATCGTTTTCATTCATATAATATTTGGCTTCAGCCCTAAGAAGATAGGCTTCTGCCAGGCGGTACAGATACCAGTCTGCAATACCACCATTGGTGGCTCCCCGGAGTCCATCTGAACCAGAAATGTTTGCTTCGTTCACGGGATCATCAAGCCAGAATTTGTAATGAGGCACATCGTACCAGCGACGGATTGTGTCTGTACACAACTCTTTATGAGCCAGTGTAAGATTCTGTCCAAATTCTGCAGACTCCTTGTTGTTTACTTTGTAATCAATCATACGTACCCAGTTACCTACGTCCGAACGATGACGCAAATCGCCTGTATCCTCTACCCCATTTACCCACCACAAAGAATGAGTAGAAAAATAGGTTGGCCGGAAAGTACATATACCACGTCCAAAGGCACGCTGATAATCGTATTGCGGATCATAATCGTTATTATCACGTCTAATGTTCAGAAGCGCCTGCTTCTTATCCGTTGTTATTACCTGTTCATTAAAAAGAAAAGGATATAAGATACGCATGGTTAGCATAGGTGTAAATGCTTCTACGGCTGCTCCACGGTTGGGCAATCCCATAATAACCTCTGTATTTTGACTGATTAGTTTATTTTCAGCACGATGTAAGTCCCAGATTACATTCCGGATAATCGGCCATGTTTCAGGTTCTCCTCCCTGATTAAATGTACCAAAAGGATCATTCATAAGTGAATAACCAGAGCGGTCAATCAGAATATCTGTTTGCTCTTTAGCTTTGGCATACTCGCCAATTGCCAAATAACATTTAGTAAGCAACATACGGCAGGCACCTTTATTAACCATACCTATGAGGCTCATATCTTTTTGATCGGGTACCCACTCTATGGCAAACTCCATGTCTTTAACAAGCATTTTCAGGATAGCATCCCGTTTTGTACTCCGGTAGTTATTTTTGGGTACATCCAGCAACTTAGTAACCAAAGGTACATCCCCAAACTGAAAAAGTAAAGCCAGATACCGGAAAGAGCGATGAAAATAAGCCCGGCCTTTGTATGTATTTTTAGTCTCCTCATCTAAACTGTCTATTCCATCCACAAATTGTAAAATGGTGTTAGCATACATAATCCCTCTATAAGTTTCATTCCAAAAATACCACATACTGTTTGTTCTATCCAAACGGTGGTTATCCCGGTTCTCACTGGTTGGAGTAAGCATATTAGCTATATCACAAAGCATCTGTCCCTTGTCGGTAGCGCCGGCCACCATCATATCAGAAAATATATATTCTGTTCCTAACGGAAGCATTTCATTATGATCAAGCGCGTAATATAGTTTGAGATGACGGTCGCATATAGCTAAAGAGGCCTTTAAACCCGATTCAGTACTAAAAGTAGCATTGGGTTCATAAAACGATAACGGATCAGGATCCAGAAAGCTTTCCGCACAGCTACCAAGGAAAATTGCGCTACTAACCAATATAGCAAGGCATATACGATTCAACTGTTGAATTATCTGTTTCATATCTGTTTTCTGTTAAAATTTAAAAAGTTAAATTCACTCCAAATGTAAAATTACGTGTAGACAGTCCATTGCCTTTATCCGGAGCCGGATCAAGTTCCGGGTCACCATAATCCCAATCTTTTGCCCACACAGCCACATTCCGGATAGTACCAAAGACTTTCACACGGTCAATCTGCCATTTCGTTGTCAAATTTCTGGGTAACGTATAGGCCAATGAAATATTTTCCAAACGAATAAACGTACCACTATAAACTTTGTCCGGAGAGTCAGCACCAGTAGGTCCCAGAGCTTCTATGCGTGCATAATCATTGGTAGGATTGTCGGGAGTCCAATATTCTTTTTGCGTCACATTCTGTAATGCATAAGTCATACGGCCGCCATCATCATCAAAATTCCGATAATATCCTGCTTTACGTTTATGGCCCATTTTAGAATAGATATTGAATGAGATACTGAAATCTTTCCACAATACAAATTCATTTCGCATAGACCAGTTAATGGGTGCAATGGTACTTCCTAAAAACTCTTTATCATTATTATTATATACAGGTGTAATCGTTCCGTCATCATTGATAATATCATCAGCCGTGTAGTTATTTGCTACTTTAGGATCACCGGGTACCTGCCCATGCCGGGCGGCTTCTTCTACTTCATCTTTCTGCCAGATTCCGGTAACACGGTAATCCCATATTTCACCAATAGATTTTCCGATAAACCAGCCATTAGTTATATCGTCACTCTCTTTTCTACCGATCACATTTCCCTGTGCATCTAACACATCTTCATAATCATAAGCCAGATGCTTAATCCGGTTTTTATTATACGATAAATTGAATGTTGTATTCCACTGAAAGTTCTTATTATCAATATTCAATGTATTTAATGAAATTTCAAAACCCGTATTATTTACCTGGCCTAAGTTAGTTGTAATTTTGGGGAAGCCTGAAAACTCAGGCAAACGTTGCTCCATGATCATATCATGTGTTTTCATGATGTAATATTCCACTGATCCCGATATACGATTGTTGAGGAACCCAAAATCAAGACCAAAGTTCCATGCTTCTGTTTTCTCCCATTGCAGATTTGGATTTGCCATACGGTCTGCGTATAAATAACGCATTAACTCCAATTCTCCTGATGAATTAAGATAGCCATGCATATTTGAACCTGTAAGATTGGCAAGAGCCACATATGGATTTGCCAACGAACGGTTACCATTTTTACCCCAGGAAGCCCGTAGTTTACCGGTACTCATGATATGATTCCATTTGAAGAAACTTTCATCTGCAAACGACCAGGCCAATGCGACAGAAGGGAAAGTCGCATAGGGGTTGGAGGAACCAAAAGCAGAGTACCCGTCCCGGCGAACTGATGTAGTAAGCATGTAACGGCTATCATACGAATAAAAAAGTCGTGCCATCAGTGCATCTGCTGTTTGATTGGTATCCTCACTTTCGTATTTACTATCTTCTTTTGCACCATTCTGTGTATTATGAAAGCCAAGAGCATCCGAAGGCTGTATATTACGGGCTTCAATACGATCTTTCCACGATCTGAGTTGTTCGGCTTCCTGCACCAGTGTAACAATGAAATGATGCTTATTCAGTAAGGTATAATCCCAGTTAATGGTATTATTGAGCGACCAGTCAAAACGTTTGGTTTGCTCCCGGTTTACACCACGATCTTTGGGATTGGAATCCGGTAATTGCGCAGATGTAAAATAACGGTCATGGAAGTACTGAAAACGGGGAGAAGCATTGAATGTATACGTAATATTAAATGGTAAGGTTACTTTGGCAAATAAAATACTGTTGAATACTGTATAGCCTTTATCTAATTCCATATACTGCCTCTGAAAATCATAGTTATAACCCCGTTGGCTATATTCACCGCTCAACGGATACTGCGCCAGGTTTCCATCCGCATCTGTGTAATCCGCATATGGGCTGTTACGCATCTGATAGTCTATATCTATACCCATTTTACCATCCGAACGATCCTGAAAGTTTACATTTGCACCAATCTGAAGCCATTTATTTACCTGTGTATCAATTTTCATATTGGCCCGTATTGCCTGATAATCATCACTCCGGTCCGCACCTTCATTTTTCATATAGCCCAGCGAAAAGTAGTAGTTTGCCTTTTCACTGGCACCACTTACACTGGCATTATAATCCTGATTAAATCCTGTACGATAAGTTTTATCATACCAATCAGTAATTTTACCCGCAAGCAGATTTTCCAGTGCATTACCCTGGAATCCCATACGCCGTGCCCAAATACTTAAATCCGATTCTCCCTCATTATTGGAGGTATATGCACGCCAATCGTCCAAAGAAACACCGGATAGTTGATCGGGACGCCTATAATATCCCGGCTGATTCGCATAGTTTCCTCTTTGGTAGGCTTCATACTCACCCGTATCCGGGTTTACACCATACGTATTTTTTTCATACCAATCCTGACGATGAGTTAAATAATCTTCCGGACTGAATCTTCTGCGAAGTTTGTATACCTGGGATACACCGATATTAGAAGATATATTTACGGTAGGTTTACCTAATTTACCTTTCTTAGTAGTGATCAGGATAACGCCATTGGCAGCTTTAGATCCGTAAACAGCAGCAGAGGAAGCGTCTTTAAGGATATCGATCTGTCCGATGTCATTCGGGTTGATTTCGGAAAGTTCACCATAGAAAGGCATTCCATCCAGGATAAGTAAGGGATTATTATGTCCTCCTTCATCGTAAACCGAACGGCGTCCCCGTACTTCCATACTTCCACCACCTTTAGCAGAGGCATCGTAACCCACTGCTAAACCGGGAGTTCCACGGAGCACATCCTGTACGGATTTAGGGGCTTCATTGGCAATTTTATCCGGACGGATCTGAACAACAGAACCTGTCAGGTCTTTTTTCCGCATAGTACCGTAACCAACCACTACAACTTCGTCCAGAAGCTGCGTGTCTTCTTTCAAAATAATTGAATAAACATCCTGATTGGTAACACGTATTTCCTGTGCAATATACCCAATAAAAGAAATTTGTAATGTAGCATTTTCAGGCACTAATAAAGAGAAATTTCCGTCGATATCGGTAATTGCTCCATTTATAGCACCTTTCTCCATTACATTGGCTCCGGTAACAGGATCGCCTCTGTCGTCGACAACCGTTCCGGTGATTCTCTTTTGTGCCTGCTGAGTTGTTTCAGGACGTTTGGAAAGAACAATGTTAACTCCTTCTACCGCATAGTTGATACCGGCATCCCGGAGAACCTCGTCCAATGCTTCACGCACCGGTTTATTCCGGACACGCACAGATACTTTTTGATCCAGATTGACTTCCCTGTTAGAAACAAACAGGTACTCGGTTTGCTGTTCAATTTCATCCAGCACTTCGCGAAGAATCGAATGCTGTTTGTTCAGTTTTACCCGTGCATTTTGGGATAGCGTATTTTCCGCATATCCGAAGCAGGCAAAAAACAGTAGTAGATAAGTAGTTAACCGCATAATTCTGAAAATATGATAACATTGATTTTGGGGATGTAAAATCCCGGATTGAAAATAGTTTTTCATATCTTTGTAATGATTTTAAAGATTAAGTATGTTTTTTAATGTACTCTCTGGGAACCGGTAAGTGTTGGCGCACCCGCCGGTTCTTTTTGTTCGCATGTCGTGCTATTCCATAGGCAATTTGATTTAATTGTTAGTAAATGTATATGATGTTAGTTTCTACATCCCGGTGGTAAGTAAAGCGGAAGTCGTTTTGTAATACCCGCAGTACATGGTCTATACCGTCTACAATCCGGAGTTTACCGTTATATGCCAGGTCTTTTACATTCTCATTTTCAATAATGATCTGCATATCAAAATATTTTTCAAAGAGGTGCATCACCTCCCGGAAAGAATGACCTTCCAGAATAATTAATCCGTCTTTCCAACGGTAACTCGACATACTTGCTGTAGTTACCTGTAACTGATCCCCAATCAGTTCGGCTGCCTGCCCGGGTCGCAGGTAAAGGGCCTCCTCTTCGCACTGGTCTTTATATAAACGGACACTACCGGTATAAAGGGTTGTTTTAAAGAAGTCTTCATCTTTATACGCTTCCACATTAAAGGTGGTACCCATCACTTCTATATTGTATTTATCTGTCCTGACGATAAACCGGTTTTTACGATCCGGTGTTACATCAAAATAAGCCTCTCCGTCCAATTCCACTATGCGACGGCCTTTGGGGAAAATATTGGGATAATAAATTGTACTATTCGAATTTAACCAGGCTGAAGTTCCATCCGGTAATTCTACACATGTACGGCTACCGGCGGGTACATACACAGTTTGGAGAGCAGTATCTTCCGGGTGTGATAAATAAAACTGAAACAGAAAGCTACTCCCCAACAGCAGGATGATAGCAGCCGCAACTTTAGCAAATGTCCAGGTTCTTCCTGAAAAAGGAGCTTTACGTACAGAAGCTAATTCCTGTTCCTCAACAATCAGGGATGCATCAAAACGTATCCTTTCCCGGACGAATTCCTTTTTGTGGGCCTCATCACTTTCCAACCATTCACGGATGGTCTCTTTCTCTTCTTCGTTGCACTGCCCGAGAAAATAACGTACAAATATATCAGGATCCACTCTCATCTATCACACTTCTTGTTTTTCATGTCTCTATAAATAGAGCAACTAACTCACAAAAAATCCTAAACAGGATCACAAAATTTTATAAAGAAAAAGAAATATCAGGGGCAGATAATCTTTTAAATCTTTGGCTAAATGAGCGTTAGCCTTATTAATATGGTAGTCTATTTTTTGAAGAGATACGTTTAGTTCACTGGCTATATCTTTGCGGGATTTATTTTGTAAACGGTTTTGAATAAATATTTCGCGGGTTTGTAGGGGTAGTTTGGCTAACGATTCTATCATAAGGCGCATAATATCTTTTGTGAAAATATCTCCATAGTCAGCATCTTCCAGAGTCATGATCCGTGCTTTGACCTCCCATTCGTGCAATTCAACATATTTCTGATTGTAATCATTCTGCACCTGCAAATGTTTGAGATAATTCAGGCATTTACTTCTTAAAGTCAGCATGATGTATCCTACCACATCGGTTTCGGACGACATTTTATCCCGGTTTTCCCAATAATAGATCAGCGCATCGTGTGTAATATCTTCTGCTGTATGTTTATCATTTACATAGTAATAGGCATAACGAAAAAAACGTTTATAATAGGAATTATAAAACGTACCAAAGTGCTGTTCGGACATCAATTCAACAGAAGGCAATATGGTGTTTTTTCATTCATTAAAATCAGACATTTTGGATAATCTTTAATACTATCAGGTATTAGCTCCGTGCTCGCACACAATTAAAGGGTTATTAATAGGTCTTTCTTTTTTATTCCAATAAGTGACATACACTTTTGGTACTTTTCTCAATTGATGAATTAAAAAGGACAATCTTATTGACCGTTTAATTTATGCAAATATATCATCTTTCCTAAAAATAACAATCTTTTTACTTCTATTTTATTGATTGATTATAAATATCCTATCATCAATATTCTAAGAAAAACAGATTTTCCTTTTGTGCAATAGCCTTATCAATTAAGAAACTCCATTTTTAAGCAAAAAAAACGGTCGTTTAATTCTTACAAAGTTATAATCTTTTTTAAGATGATAAATATTCTTCCCCCGAAAAAAATTAATTAATTATCCTAATTCTCAAAGTTATACAAATAATACCTCTATGTTTATTCTATTTTTTGATAGCTAAGTAAATGACAGAATTAAACGACCTCTTATTTTATTCTTTTTATATTGTAAGAAAGATATAAATAAGAAGATGTCTCGTTAAATAGTTTATTTATTAATTAAAAATTATTCTAATTTATGAAAAAAGTTTTTTTTATCTATTCCTTTTATTAGGATGTTTATGCACTTTTACCTCTTGTGATAACGACGACGAGAATGATAAAAATGTAGCGGAAAATACAGTTGTATTTGGCAATCAAACCTTTAAAATTAAAGAAGCATGGCTTGATTATGACGGTTATTATTATGATGACGATGAAGAAAACACTCTTGTTTCTATGGATATTGATTTTGATCTGGGAGGTGATTCCTGGGTAAGTTTTGCGCTGGTATTAGAGGAAGGAAATACCGAACCTAAAGCCGGAACCTATACTTTTGATAGAAATCCTACCCAGGGATTTAAAATACGTCGTGGGTGGTTTGATAACGAAATAGAAGATGCTGATTATGAGTTTATTTCCGGAAGTTGTGAAGTTTCAAAAAGTGGCAATACATATACTTTTAATTTTAGCTTTATTTGTGACGACAACAGTACATTGAAAGGTAAATACACAGGAACTCTTAAAAATTACGACGACGAAGATTAAGTGTATATAGCCGGAGTATCCGGATAGTGAATATTAAAAAATCCCAATCTGCTTATATAAAGTTATTGGGATTTTTTATTAATAAACAACAATAGGCTCCGGAAGCTTTTTAGCGCTGCGTTTTATTGAGGAAGCCATTCCGGTAGGGAGATAACTTTTCTGTATATCTTTTGCATGAAATGCATCCCAATCGAATTCTTCCTCCGGGTTTGTTATCTGCATAATCCGGCGTACGATAGCTTCACGCGAAGGTGCGTTGAAATAGAAAAGATTGTCGAACATGCAGCTATATTCTTCCGCATGCCAGACATCCAAACCATAGGTAAGTCCTCCGGGCAACACAGACACAGCATATTCCGGCAGATTAAAATAATGCTTCCAGTGCACCTCTTGTTTATCGTTTGTAAAAGAAATATTTGCTCCATACATCCAAGGATCATCGTCATTCCGGAAAGACTCTATCCATTCCCTCTCCTGTTCAGTAATAGCAACGGAGGGATAATAAATATATTCATCCAGTAACCGTCCGAAACCGTGTCCGGCTCCTTCGTGGCACACCACCTCGGCAAAGGTATCCCTACCTATCGGACACATGGCAATGGAGCGACCCGTACGGGAAACACTAGTAGTTCCGGCATAAACCTTCAGATTAATCATTAAAACAATGGTAGTATTATCCAGGTCTTCTTCCGTAAACTCAATATCCGGCGATTCTGATAGTTTTTCTACCACATATTCGAATACAGCTTCTGTATTACAGCGAATCTGCAGACTGGCTCCTCCGGCAAAGTTAGAATTAAAGGCAGTATTTACTTCCTGAGCCGGAACATCGTAATCCGTAAAATCCTCATAAACCGTAGCTCCTCTCTCGTCAGAATAGGTAACAATACGGTATACATTAAAATATTCTTTATAAGTACTAAAAGGTTCTGCCACAAAGAAAGATTCTATTGCGGTTTGAGAAACAAGGTCAAACAGACTACCTTTTGCAAAATCTTCCTGTGTAAAACCATCTCCCAGGAAAACAACTGTAGGAGCCGGTCCTGATGACACATTGGAACGTTGCTCTATAAATATAGAGTCATTGGCATAGACTATGTTGCCACTTGTTTTGAACCATCCAATTTCACTATATACATCTCCTCCCCAATAATCATCAAAGGCCCTTACTCTCCAGTAATAATTCTTATTCTCTAATAATACCGGATCATTCAACAGATAACTCGTTTCAGAGAAAGGGCCAAACTGACTATAGGTTGTAAAATTTTCACTGGTGGAATACTGGATACAATAAAGAACAGTATCTCCATCCGCATCCACCGATTCAGTCCATTCGAAATAAGGATAGATACTGGGTAGAACCGTATCAACAGGCGAGATCAATTCGGGTACAGTAGGCGGTGTATTCTCTACATCCTGGCTGATAGTAATATAATAACTGCTACCATTACATACGATCCGTATCCGATCGTCGTAACGGGGTTCTCGTTCCGTGATGGATTGTGGAGTTAAGGTAATGGTTCCACTACCTGATCCTTCCATAGGTTCCACTTCACACCAGAGTGCTTCCGAATTATCAATCGTCCATGCATAGCGTGTCGTAATCGTAACCTCCTGCGGAGTACCGTCCCGGTCAAAAAAAACTTCTACCGAATCTACCGAAAGATACGTTCCCTTTTGTGTCACCGATATTGCTTCGGACAATTTACCGGCGGTCACATAAAAGGAAGAAGTTCTATCGGTATCTTCATCATTGGAAGCAACAATCACTTCAAGAGTTGCATTGCCGTTACCGGAGGTAGGAATAAAAGAGATCCATCCGATAGTACTCTCTATATGCCAGTCACGGTCACATTGTATTTGTACATTTTTGATACTACTTTCAGAAGGAAATTCAAGGCTATCAACAGAAAGGGATAAAATACCTTCATCCTCTTTCTCCTTACAGGAAAAAAACAGGCAGAACAGGAGAACAAAGTAAACGAGGGCATTTTTCATATCTCGTACGATTATCAAAAACAAAATAAGTTTATTTCAAGCTAACAAACAAGTTTATCAGAAAAAAAGTAGTTAGTAGTTAGTAGAGACTCGCTTTGCTCGTTTTATATTCTACTAACTACCAACTACTATCTACTAACTACTTTTTGTCATTGTTGCAGATTCTCATGCATGGCAGCTGCAGCTTTACGGCCGTCGCCCATAGCAAGGATAACAGTAGCACCACCCCGTACAATATCACCCCCGGCATATACATCAGTCAAGTCAGACCGCATACTGCTCTCTTCTACAATGATCGTACCCCATTTGCTTACCTGCAGACCCGGGAACGAACTTGGGATCAATGGATTCGGAGACACTCCTACACTTACAATAACCAGATCTACATCCACGTTTTCAATAGCACCTTCTACCGGCACCGGACGGCGACGGCCGGAAGCATCCGGTTCACCCAGTTCCATTTTTTGTAAACGCATCTGTTTCACACGTCCCTGCTCATCACCCAGATATTCTACCGGATTATGCAGAGTCAGGAACTCCACCCCTTCCTCTTTGGCATGTTTCACCTCTTCCAGGCGGGCAGGCATTTCTTCTTCGCTGCGGCGATAGATAATCATTGCCCTGTCGGCACCCAGGCGGCGAGCCGTACGAACAGAATCCATCGCCGTATTACCCCCACCGATTACCGCTACGTTTTTACCTAACAATACAGGGGTATCACTCTCCGGATTAGCGGCATCCATCAGGTTTACACGGGTCAGGTATTCGTTGGACGACATTACCCCTACCAGGTTTTCGCCCGGAATATTCATAAAGTTAGGAAGCCCTGCACCACTGGCAACAAAAATACCCTTAAAGCCATCTTCCTGCAGATCTTCATAACTAATTGTCTTTCCTACAATACAATTCTTGATAAACTGTACTCCCATTTTACGGAGTCCTTCTATCTCTACATCCACAATATGATTGGGTAAGCGGAATTCCGGAATACCATATTTCAGTACACCACCAATTTCGTGCAGCGCTTCAAACACAGTTACATCGTATCCCAATTTTGCCATATCACCGGCAAACGAAAGTCCTGCGGGCCCCGATCCGATAACAGCCACCTTTATTCCGTTTTTTTCTGCAATTTCCGGAACCGATATCTGTCCACTCTCGCGCTCATAATCAGCAGCAAAACGTTCCAGATAGCCAATAGCAACCGGTTCTTTCTTCATCTTCCGAATATAGATACACTGGCATTCACATTGCTTTTCCTGCGGACACACACGTCCACATACCGCAGGCAGAGCACTTGTTTCTTTCAATGTTTTTGCAGCTTCCAGAAACTCTCCTTTTTCAATGTGTTTAATAAACGTAGGGATATTGATATTCACCGGACAGCCTGTCATACAGGTAGGATTCGGACAATCCAGGCAACGTTGTGCCTCCAGCACTGCCTGTTCCGGCGTAAGCCCCAGATTCACCTCTTCCTTGTTACGGCTTCTGTAGTCCGCATCCAGTTCATTCATGTGTACACGGGGAATATCCGCGCGTTCTTTATTCTTTTTACTTTTACGTAATTCCTCCCGCCAGGGTTCGGAACGGCGTAAAGCGATCAATTCTTCTGTTGTCATGATTTTTTAATAAGTGAGTTTATTTCTTTTCCACATCCCTATAGGCACTGAGTCGCATCAACATCTCATCAAAATCTACCTGATGAGCATCGAATTCAGGACCATCCACACATACAAACTTCGTTTTTCCACCTACAGTAATCCGGCAGGCACCACACATGCCGGTACCGTCTACCATAATCGTATTTAGCGAAGCTACCGTCGGGATATTGTATTTCTGTGTAAGGGCAGAAACAAATTTCATCATAATAGCAGGACCAATCGTTACACATATGTCCACCTGTTCACGGTTGATTACCTCCTCTATACCGTTGGTAACCAAGCCCTGTTTACCATACGAACCATCGTCCGTCATGATAATTACTTCATCCGAATTCGCACGCATCTGCTCTTCCAGGATCACCAGGTCTTTTGTACGGGCAGCCAATACAACGATTACTTTATTTCCTGCTTTGTGGAAAGCTTCTACAATAGGCAAAAGCGGAGCAACTCCTACTCCACCACCGGCACAAACTACTGTACCTACTTTTTCAATATGGGTAGCCTGTCCCAGGGGGCCTACCAGATCAGTGATTTCATCACCCACATTCAGTTCACAGATTTTCCGTGACGATCCGCCTACTGCCTGGATAACCAAGTCGATCGTACCTTTTTCGGTATCGGCACCGGCAATAGTTAATGGTATGCGTTCACCTTTTTCACCCACTTTGACAATAACGAAGTGGCCGGCTTTACGGGAACAGGCAATCAAGGGTGCCTCCACTTCCAATTTTACAACATTAGCGGAGAAATGTTCTTTACTGACAATTTTATTCATTTAAATCGTTCCTGTTGAAAGTTTGTTTTGCTATATCGCGGCAAAAATACAAAAAATTGACAATTGACAACTCACAATTGACAATTTGATAGTTTAGAATTAAGCACTTTACACATGTGCATTGAATAATTTAATTCTCAATTGTGCAGTATCAATTGTCAATTACTCAAAAAGACCTTCATCCCTGATAAGCATCAGGATAGCCGAATGGGGAACGATCATATAGGTTTCTTCGTTAAAACTGATTTCATAAGCCGCATTATGCAGATACACAGCCAGATCACCTTCGTGTGCCTGCAAAGGAAGATAATGCACCTCTTCTTCCTTCTTTTTCCATACTTCTGTCTCCTCTACAGTAGAAGGCAACGGATAGCCCGGACCAGTTTTAATAATATAACCACTCTGTATTTTTTCTCCCTGCTGAACAGTGGGAGGCAGATAAAGCCCGGACTTTGTCTGGCTCTGGGGATTTTTAGGTTTAATCAACACCTTGTCCCCTACCATAAGAAATTTCTCAACATCTTTTTGCTCCAATGATAGTTGCATAATTATTCTTTTAAAAATTGATAATTAACAATTAAAGAGCAAATATAAAAAGTCCTCCTCAAATTGTCAATTGTGCATTGTCAATTGTCAATTCAAAAAGATCTTCCTTTAAAGACATTCGATTCGCTTTCGGGATATAATAATCCGGTAAAAGTAATCCGGTTGCTATTAAAGTTAGGAGTAACAGTTGCCGTACAACGGCTGGAACCCTGAACCATACGGATCGTAACATTAGCCGAAACAGCCGTCCCCTGCACCATCATCGAAAAATTTATATTTCCCTTTTTATCGGTTTCCATCTTCACATTCGAAGCCAACCCGTCTACCGTAATACCACCAATCCCGTTTGGTCCGGCATAAGCTGTATTAAAAGCCAGCTGAATAGTCGCCTTATCCCCATGCATCGAAACAAAATTGGTATTCGGAGTTACATAGGCAAACCGTCCTCTCTTAAAATCAATCCGGTCTGCTTCCAACACAAACTCACGTTCACTCAAGGCATTGACTGCCTGCACGTAAAGCAGACTATCCTGTGTCTGTTCCGCTGCTTTTCTGGCCAACCGTTCCGGAGAAGAGGTAGAACAAGAGGCGGTCAGCAGAATTACACATAAAAACTTACTAATTTGTCCATCTTTCTTTCTATTTAATTGTTATAAAATTAGACAAATCCCATATCGATTAGTTCAATGGATTTCCTTGTTTTTCATGTTTTTAACATGCGATATCATATCTCGTGCTTCCAGCCGGTGAATTTCTTTTAATAAATCCTCTACAGAATGTACTTTCAGCAAAGTTCCTCCGGGTAGTGTAACAAGCAACTCCTCCGGCCCCACACATTGTATATTTACATAATCCGGTCCTACCGGCGAAGGCAGATAGCCATTCTTAACCATTGCATTTCCTACCCAGTAAGCAGTCAGGAAATCGCCTTCAATCCCTACCGGACAGACTGGCGAAACAGCACTCAACTTTCCGGTAGCAGCATCAAATACAATTCCCTCCTTACCAAAAAAAGCGGCAAAACTTCCATCCAGAATTAAATCCTCCGGTGTTCCGCTCGCCAGTGCCTTCTGCTTTTCAAGCAACCACAGGCGGTCGCCCATTTGTATAGCCAGCTCCATATCATGTGTAGATAATAAAACCGCTTTGTTCTGCTCCTTAGCCAGTTTACGCAATAAAGCCATTGTTTCTATACGGCTCGACACATCCAGGAAAGCCGTGGGTTCGTCCAGTAAAATCACCGGACACTCCTGTGCAAGCGTTTTCGCAATCATTGCTTTCTGACGTTCACCGTCACTAAGTTCACCGACATACTGGGATGCTTTATAGGAAATACCCACCATTTCCATAGAAGCCTCAATAACAGCTCTATCCCGGGACTTCAACTGTCCGAAAAATCCGGTATAAGGATACCGCCCCAACGAAACCAGATCGTACACCGTAATCCCTCCGGCATTCGTTTTCTCTGTCAGCACCACGCCAACCGTCAGCGAAAAATCGCTTTGCGAATACTTTCCGGCAGGTTTACCCAGTATTTGGATATGCCCCTGCAAAGGCGGCTGAAAACCACCCAGCGTACGCAACAAAGTAGACTTTCCGGCACCGTTCAATCCCAGCAAACAGGTTACTTCCCCCGGATAAAGGGATAGATTCAGGTGCTCGTGTACCACCTTTTTCTTTCCGTTCCGTAACTGATAACCAATCGATAAGCCGTGTGTCTCAATAGCCGGAGTCTGCATAGCCTTAATTAAAATACTGAATATTCTTACGGTTTATAATTACATAAATAACAACCGGTGCCCCGATCAATGGAGTAACCGCATTGAGCGGCAACAGTATATTCTTTCCGGGCAACACCATTAACAGGTTGCACAGCATGGCTACACAAGCCCCTGTAAGCAGTGTAACCGGCAAAAGCATCTTATGATTGGATGTACCCAACAACAACCGGGCCATGTGAGGCACTGCCAGGCCAATAAAAGAGATAGGACCACAAAAGGCAGTGGTTGTTGCCGCCAGCAATCCTGTACAGATAAGAATTAAAGCACGGGTTCGTTTTACCTTAATACCCAGATTCGCAGCATACATTTCGCCCAGTAATAATGCGTTTAAAGGCTTAATAAGCAAAATAGCAAGCAATAAGCCGGATAGGGAACATATACTAAATATAGGAAGCACCTCCAGCGATACCCCGGAGAAATTCCCCAGGCCCCACATCACAAAGGCATGCACCTTATCGGAAGAGGCATAAAAGTTGAGTATAGAAATAACAGAAGAGGCCAGGTAACCAATCATAATACCAATGATCAGCAACATTACACTACTCTTTACTTTGGATGAAAAATAAAGGATCAAACCCAGAATGGCACAGGCACCCACAAAAGCAGCCAGGATAATAGCCGGATACCCATTCACCGGCAAATCAGCCATACGCGAAAGGGAACCGCCAAAATAAAGCATCACAGCGGCCACCCCCAGATTAGCACCGTCACTAATACCCAGAATAGAAGGGCCAGCCAGCGGATTACGGAAAAGAGTCTGCAACATCAAACCACTTACAGCCAACGAAGCACCGGCCAGCAAAGCCGTTACCGCCTGCGGCAAACGCGATCCCAATACAATATTTTGCCACGATAATCGTTCGGGAACCCCTCCTGTCAAAATATCAACCACACTCTGTAAAGGAATCGAAACCGCCCCGTATGCCAGATTCGCCAAAAACAGGAGAACCAACAAAAACAGTAAAATAAAATATATTAGCTCCCTTTGCCTGTTCATGAAATCACTCTGTCATACACATACAAAGCAACGGCAGCCAGTAATCCGATCGCGAAAAGCACCATCCACAAATCCGAAGGAGAATAGGTATTCCACAAAATATTCGTTAACTCACGCGAAGTCATATTCAGTTGCTGGGCAACCTCACTGAAATAAGCATTATTAGATAAACCTTCCGGAATCTGTAACCCGTGTTCAGCAGCATAATGCTGTACAAAAGTTACCTTATCGGACATCCGCTGGTATACATTTCCCGAAATAATCCCGGCCAACACATTGCCGATAAACACAGGAATAAAGGAATACCCCATATAGAGGGCTTTCTTATCCGGAGGAGCAATCCGTCCGATATACTCCGTAATCTTCGGCGACCCGGCCATCTCGCCCAATGCGAAAATCAGGATTGCCACCATAGTAAAAAGCACATTCTGCGACACCAGTGTTAGCGACATACCAATAGAACAAACCAGAAAACCACTCATCATTGATTTCAGCGGTTTCATCTTCATTACAATACTGGACACGGCTACCTGGAAAAGAATAATATACATCGCATCCATATTGGTAATAAACTCCGGATCCATCACACCCGGTTCCACACTATAATTGGAACTGATAAAAGGAATATACGTATAGAAGAAATTAAATACCACACTGGTATCCACCCATTGCGAAATAAAAACGGGCAACATAAAAAACAACTGGTTATACATGGTCCAGAATCCGGCCACAATCAACAGGAAAATCAGGAACTTTGTATCCTTTATAATCGCAAACATATTCCTGAAAATATGGGCAAATGTCTGCATCAAGGGAGTTTTCACCCTTTCCCCTTCCTCCCGGAGAGGTTCTTTATAAAAGAACAGCAAAATAAAGTTCAGTGCGATAATTCCTGCCGAAACATAAAAGATCAGATGCGAATCAGTACCCTTAAACAACAAAGTTACCATAGGCCCGAAAAAGCCCCCGATATTTACCATCATATAGAAAATACCAAAACCAATAGAAGCGGTTTCATCGGTAGTTGTTTTAGCTATGGTTGCCGAAATCACCGGTTTAAAAAGAGCCGCACCCAATGCCAGATACAGATACATCAGGAAAACCCCGGTAAAAGTAGAAAACATAGGCAATAGGATAAACGCCGAAGTATAAATCACAAACGAAAGCGTAAGTACCTTCTTATACCCATACCGGTCGGCAATAGCACCCGTCAGTACCGGAAGGAAATAAAGAATTCCCGTACCGACTCCCATAATAGTACCTTTCTGACTCTGTGAAAACTCCAGTCCTCCCATATCCGAAGAACCTGTCAGGTAGTTTGCAAACAACATAAAAAAGCCATACCAGGCCCATCTCTCCACTAACTCAATCGCATTCGCCACCCAAAAAGTCCGTGGGAATTTACTGTAAAAACTCATATAAGTAACTCGTTATATTATGACTATCCCGGTAAAGATAAAACATTTTCACATAATCCCCGGCGTTTGCCCACCGATATCGGTAATATTTATATAAATTTTTAATTAAATGATAAACAAAAAACCCAACAACTAAAACAGATTATAAAAAACAAACCTGTTCCCCGGCTTACCGGGGACCGCAAAAGAACAGGAAATATATAGTTTTTACCGCTTAAAGCAAACGCACTGGTTGAAGGGGATTTGCAATCCGCTTTCATATACATAAGTTACGGTTTAACCGGTATTTATTTGTTTATCGGATCACAGATCCTAATACTCGTTAGTCGGGGATTACAAATCCCCTCCTCCAAAAAATCCCGGAACTCAATACACCAGAATCACACTGGCAATAACAGCTTCAACTACAGGAACAATTACCGTTCGTGTTTATGCGATCCCCGCTTTCGCGGGGAACAGGTTCTTTTTTACCTTGTCGTTCGGCATAGTGTCCTCGCTATGTCGCTAAAATCTGTGAAGCTCTTGCTTCACATGAGGCTGGAGCCTCACTTTTTACAACGACGTAGCGAAGACGCTACGCCGAACAGCAGGGTTGGATTTGTTTTTTTACATCCCCTGGCCACCGCCACCGCCTTCACCACCTTTGCTGTCATCGTTGGTGATACCACGGCTTACTTTCCGGATTGACTCTTTCAGGGTACCGAAACGATAAGATACATTCAGGCGGAAATCGCGTGCACGGAATTGTCCTTTACTATAACTATAAAACAACTCCTGATCGATCGTATTGGTATAACTCATATTCTTCATAAAAGGATTATTGCACGACAGCGAAACATTCAGCTTCTTATCCATAAAATTCTTACTGAACGAAATACTGTGGTGGTGGAACGTAGAACCTTTTGACTGGTACTGTATCCACGGAGTAGAAAAACCACCATTCAGGTTGATCCGGAAATCTTTCGGCAGATTCACCTCCGCGCCCGGATAACAATAACCGTTCCAGCCGCTTACCGTTCCACCATCAATCTGAAGATTATCGTGTTCGCCCGGATTAATATGAATATAATTAACCCCTCCGTTTACATAAACGGCAAACAGCGGCTTCGGCGACCAACGGGCATACAGATACATACCTCCACCCTGCTCCTTTCCTAAATTATCAAATGTAGAAACCATACGGCCGGGATAAACAGGATGATCAGTATCAATAAACGAATAACGCAGAATAGAATTATTCAGATACCGGTAATGTGCTCCCACATTCAGGTTGAACTTCATATTGAACAGGCTATAATTCAGGTTCATAGTATGACTCTTTTTCCGGATCCAGATTCGGATTACCATATGACACATTTTGCGGGTCGGTATCATTTTCATACGGATTCAGATACCAGATACCGGGGCGGTAAATACGCATATTATAGCCCAACCGGATTGTCTGCGACATATTGATCTGGTACGAAAGCGTAGCATTGGGAACTATATTAAAGAAATCAGACTTGAAATCCTGCACCGGCGAATGTTTATACTTTACATTGAGTGCTGTACCCTCGGCACGTACACCAGCTTTGAAACCAAAGCTTTTCCACTTCGCGGCATACCCCATATAAGCCGCATAAATGTGCTGGATATGCGAAAAATGGCTTTCCGGCCGGGGATAATCCACCCAGGTGGTTGAGGCACCTTCCTGCCTGAACATTTCGGTCTCACTGCTACTTTCACGCATAATATATTTAGCACCCGCTTCGAGTGTCTGGTTCTTTGGCAGCGGAGTCGTATAATTCACCTGTGCCGTATGTTCCTGGGTAGAGGCATCATTGATATTGCGCTGCCGGTAAGGCGTATAATTCAGAATCTCTTCTATCGAAGTATATCCTTTATTATCATTCGGGGAATGGCTAAACCGGTACGAGATAGTCAGCAACTCATCTTTCTTACTGGTAGAATGCTGGAAATCCAGGTTCATATCCATCGAACCATAATTACCCTGGGATTCGGTAAACTGGTCGTATTCGTACAGGCGGGCATCGCCCTGCATCGCCCGCACATCCAGTTCCGACTTACTTTTATAATTACCGCGCCACATATTGGCACCCAGGCTCAACAGGTTTAGCGAATCCAGTTCGTAACTAACTTCCAGCGAACCATATTGGTGCCCGTTATTATTCTTACTCCGTCCATTCTGCTTAAACACAGTTGTTTCAGTACCATACGTTTCCCGGTAATATTCCGAATCGTTCCAGGGATTCCGGTAATTATTATAATTATAATTAGCCGTAATACCCATTTTCCCTACCTTGGTCGAGAAATTTCCGCCGGCATTGTAGCGTCCCAGTGCACTCACACCAGCCCTTACCGACGCGGTATAGCCCTGCAGCGCATTGCGCGAAGTAATAATATTAATAATACCCCCCCCACCCCGTCGGCATCATATTTAGCACCCGGGTCAGTAATCACCTCAATATTTTTCACCGAACTGGCGGGCATACTTTTCAACACGTCCGAGGCGTTCTCGCTCGATAGCATGTTGGACGGTTTCCCGTTCAGGTAAATCCGGTAGTTCGACGTACCTTTCAACTGAATCTTATCTTCTGCATCCACCGTCACCATAGGCACTTTGCGCAGCATATCCAGTGTATTATTGGTTTCGGACTCCGGGTCGTCTTCCATACTATAAGTCAGTTTATCAATCTCCACCTTCACCAGCGGTTTCTGAGCCACCACGGTTACCTCTTCCAGGCGTTGGCGGTCTTCTTCCATATTCAGCTTGCCAAGATCTGCCGTCTTACGGTCTGCATTCAGGGTAAACGATTTTTGGGAAGATACTTTCCCAACCGATTGCATTGCGATAACATACTCGCCGGGTTCAGCCAGCGTGGTTTCAAAACGTCCGTCAATATCGCAGGCCAGCCGTTTCACCGATTTATCCGGCTCGGAAGCTTTTGTGATATTCAGGGTTACATACGGAACGGTCTCATTGAGAAGTGAGTCAACAACTTGTCCTTTAATACTAAAAGATCCATTCGAATTCGTCTGTGCAAAGAGAGTTAAACTATACAACAGAGGCAATAACAACAACCAAAATTTCTTTTTCATTGAACATTCACATTATATAATAAGTTTTTCTATAGTGACGGTATAAAAATTAACAACGCAACAAATTTAGCCCTATTACGAAACATTCATAGATATACTCTTTTAAGAATGCATAAAAGATGTATTTTGATGTTATTCATACCGGGCTTTTGTCCTATTTTTGTAAAGAGAATTATTAATTATATAAGTTATGAGAAGATTAATTATCGCAGGCCTTGTCTTATTGTCTATGGGTTCAATCAGCGCACAGCAATTACAACCGGTACAATTAGTACAACCGGATAAGACAAGAGGAAAAGCAGTTATGGCAGCACTCAGCGAACGCAAATCAACACGCGAATTCAACAGCCGCGCACTATCAGACCAGGACCTGTCCGATCTGCTATGGGCCGCATGGGGTGTTAACCGCGAAGACGGCCGCCGTACCGCACCGTCGGCACTCAACAAACAGGATGTAGATGTATACGTAATCATGCAGCAGGGTGCTTACATCTACGACGGCAAAAGCCATTCCCTCCAACCGGTCAGCGCAGGCGATCACCGCGTAGCAGTAGCCGGGCAACAGGCATTCGCAGCCGAAGCCCCTGTAGCACTCGTACTGGTATCCGACCTGGACCGCTTCGGTGGTACGGTAACCGAACATACCAAATTAATGGCAGCAGTCAATATCGGGGTCATCCTGCAAAATATCAATATCTTTTGCGCGGCGACCGGACTGGTAACTGTGCCCCGCGCCTTTATGGACACCGAAGCACTCCGGGAAGCCCTACAACTAAAAGATTCGCAACTGTTATTAATGAACAACCCGGTAGGCTATCCGAAATAAACCTATATGGATAGATTCGAACGAAACATATTAGTTGACGGCATTGGCCCGGCCGGTCAGCAAAAACTAAAAGAAGCAAAATAATAGTCATAGGAGCAGGCGGCTTAGGCTCGCCTGTTCTTTTTTACCTTGCCGCTGCCGGCGCAGGCACACTCGGTATTATGGATTACGACCGTGTGGATATTACCAACCTGCAACGCCAGATCCTGCACCGTACCGCCGATGTGGGAAGAAGTAAAGTAGAATCGGCCACCGAAAAACTAACAGCCCTCTATCCCGGAATAGAAATCATCCCTTACAACTACAAGTTAACCCCCGAAAACGCTCCGTCTATACTCAGGGCTTACGATTTTGTAATCGAATGTTGCGACAATTACGATGCCAAATTCCTGATCAACGATTGCTGCGTACAGCAGGGCATCCCCTTTTCGCACGGCGCCGTACTATCCATGCAGGGCGAAATAACCACCTATACCCCGGGTCACGCCTGTTACCGTTGTATCTTCGGCCAAGCCCCTCCTGCAGGCAGCATGCCCACCTCGGCCGAAGCAGGTATCTTAGGCTCCGTGGCCGGTATTGCCGGCAGCATCCAGGCCACCGAAGCGATCAAATATATCACCGGAGCAGGCACTCTATTAACCAACCAACTCCTCATCTTCGACGCCCGCACCATGCAATTCACCCGGCTGGCAGTAAGCCGGAATGGTACTTGCAGCTGTGGATAAACTTGCTCCTAATTACAGAACAAAGATACAATCCCTACCAGACATAAAAAGACACTTTGGTCTTCTTTGTCCCTCTTTGGGTATATAAACCCGGCACACCATGAGGTGCCGGGTGGGAGCCCATGATATCCCAGGCCGCACACCATGGTGTGGTAGCCATAACACCGTATCTCACGCCGGGTTCATCATGGTCTGCCGTCTATCTTCCCGGTTCAGAGCTCTGGTAGCCCGGTTTAAACACCCGGTTTCCCCATGATCTACTGGTTCGCATCCCATGGACACCGCTGGCACAGATTTAAATCTGTGCCGGCAAACACCCACTTTTAATTATATTTAACTACTGCCAAATACAGTACTTTTTGCCCGGAATGGGACATCTTCCAACTTGTTAAAACCCATATATTCAGCACTATGAACAAGCAGACCTTGTCCCTATTTATAGGATTGCAAAAACCTTTCCCATACACTATATTTGCAGATAGCTAAAAGGGTGGAAACGTTTAATTTTAGATTATACTAAATATATATTTATTTTAATATATAATGTAGGAAATGACAAAACCTCTGACTAACTACCCCTCAGAGCCCGCATCCAGAAAGGGTTTGCGATTGACAAAACCTCTGACAACTTTTTAAACCATAAAATCTGAAACTAAATGACAACACACAAACAACCCACACAACAAAAACCGCCCTGACGAGCAGGGCGATGAAAGTTATTGGCAGGATTTATAATCATCCGTGGCAGAAAGATGGTTCAGAAACGGTAACCGATTCCTACTGATAGGGTTTGAGTGCGTAGCTGTGAGCGGTTTTTACCTGAGCACAAGTCGTAACTTAACTGATAAATGGTTTGTAATAAGATTCCGTTGCGGAACTCATAGCCGGCCTGTACCCCCCCCACCGGCATACCAATGGTCCATTTCTATAACATTTTCGCCCGGGGCTCCCTGAGGCAGTTTTTCCATTGCTGTGTCCGCACTGAAACCATAACCCACATGTGGGCCGGCACCTATTATAACTTTACCTGTTCCGGCAGTGATGTGGGTAAGGGCATATACAGGGATTTCTACTCCGGCATATTTGAATTTGGTTTTCTGCCCACTATATTTGACGGTCGATTCCGTATAGTTGAAGACCAGTTCGGGCTGTAGGATAAAGTGTTCTGTAAACTGAATGCTGGTAAAACCACCAACAGAACCTGCCGGATTAAAGGAGTGGGTAACTCCGGGCATATCTGTTAATGTAAGGTTGGTAAGGCCCGCGTTCAGTTTTACTCCGAACGATGTACGGGTTTGCGCTGCTGCGTGGCTGCCTGCTACTATACAAATGAATAACGCAATTAAAATAATTTCTTTTCTCATGACACTTGTTTTTATTGTTTATATGTTAACTAATTCGTTACTTATCACACCACAAATGTAGAGGAGATAGAAAGGGCAAAATTAAATTGTAGACAAACCAACAGGTTTATACGATGAAAAGGCGGGGTTTAGAGATAAGCTAAAATAGCACACAGATAAGACAGATGATCACAGATTATATTTGGAACAGAAGGCAGATGTTGTTTTAAATGTCCGGTGTAGCATCTTCGCCAATGTCGCGGGCTTAAGGATTTTTTCTTGTTGGTCGAAGGGGATTTGTAATCTGTTTAAAGATTCCTAACTCTCTATTTAATGGGTATTCATTTGTTTGCCGGATCACAGATCCTAATACTCGTTAGCCGGGGATTACAAATCCCCTCTGACCAAAAATGCTTTATTCTCTTAAGCCCGCGGCATTGGCATCTTCGCTATGACGAACAAAGGAAGACACTATTCCGGACGAAGACTGTTTTAGGCACAGATTTAAATCTGCGCCAGCAATAAATAAGGTAGCAAGGTCGTCTTTGCCCCCCCTTTAGGGGGCTGGGGGGGTTAGGAGTTATACTGCAGACTCATGTCCCAGTCTTTCCAGACTACTTCGTAACCTTGATTGGTTACAGCTTGCAGGACTTCGGCCGGGGAACGATCGTCATTGACGATAAATTGTTCTAACTCCGCTTTATAAACGGCATAGCCACCCGGGTCGGTTTTGGAGCCGGCACTCAGGGAAGTTACCACAAGGGTGGTCATATGGTCACGGAAATATTGGCTTTCGCGGGTGGAAAGGGCTATTTCGAGGTCGTGGTCGAAAATGCGAAAGGCAAAGATAAGCTGTGCCAGTTCTTTGTCGTGCATGATTACGTTGGGTTGGAAATGTTCGCCTTCGTGAGGACGCATACGGGGAAAAGAAACCGAATAACGGGTCTGCCAATAGCGTTTTTGGAGGTACCGCAGATGCAGCGCCATAAAGGTCGTATCGGTACGCCAGTCCTCGAGTCCAATCAATACACCGAGTCCCATTTTATGAATACCGGCTTTTCCCATGCGGTCGAACGTATCAAGCCGCCAGTCGAATTTAGATTTCATTCCTTTGGGATGGTATATTTTATAGCGCTCTTTATGGTAGGTTTCCTGGTAACAGTACACGGCATTGAGCCCGGCATCAATCAACCGGGTATACTCTTGTTGTTTCAAGGGTTGCACTTCTATGGAAATAGATGAAAAATCGTTTTTTACCAGCCGGATCGCGTTTTCGATATAGTCAACCCCGGCATCTCGGGGGTTTTCGCCGGTTACCAACAGGATATGTTTAAAACTACCAATACGGTGGATAGCCTCTATCTCCTGCCGGATCTGGTGGTCTGTCAGAATAATACGGTTTATATCATTCGCATGGTTAAACCCACAATATATGCAATGATTGATGCAGGAATTGGTCAGGTAAAGAGGTACATAAAATTGTACGGTTTTACCAAACCGTTGTTGGGTGTAACGCCGGCTTAGCTGTGCCATAGGCTCAAGATATCCTTGTGCGGCAGGCGAAACAAGTGCCATAAAATCGTGGATACCCGGACGGGTGGTATGCAATGCCTGCTCTACATCTGCATTTGTTTTGGAGTAAACCGCCTCCCGGATATCCTCCCATTTGTAATTATCTATATAATTTATAAAGTCGTTCATTGTTTCATCTGTTTATTAAAATCCTTTTGTTGCTGTTTGGCACAGATTTAAATCTGCGCCAGCGATAAGCCAACGATAAATGAGAAAGCGAGACGCAGCTCTTTACCCCCCCCTTTAGGGGGTTGGGGGGTTGGCTTCTAAAAACGAAGTGAGGGGACTGCTGGCTTCTGCGATTTGGAGTTGGGTAGCCAGGCGGGCTTCGAAGGCCATACGGCCTGCTTCAGTAGCCAGGCTAAATGCTTTGGCCATGGCTACCGGATCGCCGGCTACGGCAATGGCCGTATTTACCAATACGGCATCGGCTCCCATTTCCATGGCTTCGGCTGCGTGCGAGGGTGCTCCTATACCGGCATCTACTACAACAGGGATAGTACTCTGTTCGATGATAATTTCTAACAGATCACGGGTTTTCAACCCTTTGTTGGTACCAATCGGAGCTCCTAACGGCATAACGGTTGCCGCTCCGGCCTCTTCCAGTAATTTGCAAAGTACCGGATCGGCCTGAATATAAGGAAGTACCACAAATCCCAACTTAGCCAGTTCTTCCGTTGCCTTCAGGGTCTGGATAGGATCAGGAAGCAGGTAGCGGGGATCGGGATGTATCTCGAGTTTCAGCCAGTTCGTTTCGAAAGCTTCACGAGCCAGTTGGGCTGCAAATACCGCCTCTCTGGCATTCCGTACGCCGGAGGTATTAGGCAGTAACTGAATACCCGGCTTGCGGATATGGTGTAACATATCATCTTCGCCACCGGTAGGGTCAAGCCTTTTCATGGCTACTGTAACCATTCCGGTGCCGGAAGCGGTAATTGCCTCTTCCATTAAACTGTTGGAACTGAATTTGCCTGTTCCCAGAAAAAGCCGGGAGCTGAATGTTTGTCCGGCAATTACTAATTGTTTCATATGCTGTATTGTTTTATTTGTTCTATCAGATAACGTGTTTCGGCAACCGGGTCGGCTGCCTGTAGTATAGCGGATGATAGGGCTATGCCGTTGATGCCTGTTTGCATCAGAGCCGGTATCTCCGTACGGGTGATTCCTCCGATTGCCACTATAGGGAGGTTTATTCTGTTTTCCCGGCATTGGCTTACAATCTGTCGGTAACCTTCCAGGCCAAGCACAGGACTTAAATTCTTTTTAGTGGTAGTGAACTGGAAAGGACCAAGTCCAATATAATCGGCTCCTTCTTCAGCCAGATGTATTATATCTTCGAAGGTATTGGCTGTGCCGCCTATTTTATACATATTTCCCAATAGTTTACGGGCCTGCAAAGGTGCCATATCAGTTTTTCCCAGGTGTACTCCGGTTGCATGTAGTTGCAGGCATATCTCCGGATAATCGTCGATATAAAGTTGCGCGCCATACGCATCGCACAGCTCTTTTATGATTTTTCCCACACGCAGTATTTCGTCCGGTGCCGATTCTTTCATCCGTAATTGTATCTGCCGGCAGCCTCCTTCCAGGGCGATACGGGCAGAGGATAGCGTATCGTACTTTTCTGTTGCATGGGTGATAAACAGGATTCCATTCATAAGATGTCACATATGGTTTGTAGTTCTTTGTATCTTTTTAGCAGTCCACGGATATCGCCGGTTGTTGCATAATCGCCCCAGATATTTCCTATCAGGGCAACGCCTCCGAATCGCCACGCTGCCACCTGTTCCAGGTTGTCTTTTCCGATTCCGCCCAGTGCTATTACTTTTGGATTTATTATTCCCCGGGCTGCCGCACTGATTAGTTGTTTTTCCGGAAAGGCTGCGTTATATCCCTGTTTGGATACACTGTTGAATATGGGGCTAAGAAATAGGTATTCATATCCCCCGGAAACCATACGTTGTTCCCGGACTTGATCCGGGACCGCTGAGGAGCAGGCCATATGTGTAGTTAAATTCATAGAAACAGCCGGTTTTTTTGCGATCCCCGCTTTCGCGTGGAACAAATTCGTTCGGTTTGTTTTATCTTCTAATTCCTCTACTGTGTGGCAGGAACAACTAATGATCAACTCTTTATCCGCAGGAGGATGTGGATTGCGGCTATTGAGGTGAATCCGTTTGATGCCTCCGCCGGCCAGGGAGAAATGGTCGTGCAATACGATACGGTGATGATATACTGGCGGAATAGCGGCAAGATAAGCAGCCATTTCGGTTTGTTGCATAGCCGGTTTGCGCAGATGCAACAGTTGCAGCCCGGCATCGAACAATGCCCGGCAGGCAATGGCTTCGTCCGGAACGGCTTGTTCCTGTGTGATAAGAATCAGACGCATGCTTTACCCTCCGGATACCGCATGAATGAGCATTAAATCCTGTCCGCCGGCCAGGATTGTACTCTCCCACTGTGTTTTCGGGATCACCTGGTAATTGACCGCCACGGCAACCCCTTCTTTTTTGATTTCCAGTTTTCCCAGAAAAGCGAGTAATGAAGTTCCTTCCTCCACCTCATAAGGTGTATCATTCAGTTTGATTATCATAGCTGAATCATTTTTAAAAGTTGTATATAACAAAATACAATCAGGGGAGGTTCCTTACGGAAAAATGAGGTAAGTTACATCATCCCTACGTCGGCATAATCCGCATCAGGTAGTAAGGGTATAATCTCAGCCGCGAACGGCACCCCTTGATTGTCAGGACAAAGATAGGGAAAAAGAATAACCGCCAAATTAATTTTCAGAACCTGTAGCGGGCAGAAACGAGGAATTCGCGCGGACGGATACCCAGGCTGGAAGTGTAGGACTGATGATCGCTGTATTGAGTATAACTGTACTCTTTTTTATTAAACAGGTTGGTTGCTCTTGCTTCGAACAGCCAGCCGCCTGTATTCCAACGCAGGGTTACATCGGCAAAAACGGCATTCACAGCCTAGCCTTTTGTGAGTTGGTTATAATAATGGTCGCCGGAAAGAAGAAGGGTTACAGGGAATAGTTCGTAACTTACCGTAACACGCTGTACGATATTCCAGAGAGGATCGAGGCTGGATGTACCAACCCCGGAACGTACCTGTGTACCTGTTCCTGCATACTGAATATCCCAGGCTTTGGCAGGAGCCCAGTTTATTTTAGGCTCGATGCGCATATAGTCATGTGTATAAGCAAGATATTCTCCTTCCATAATTCCCACTCCCTTGCTGCGGCCGGACTGGAATCCGAGAGAGGTAGTGAGCCGCCAGTCATAGAATCCTTTGGATAGGGTTGCATTCAGGGAATAAGTTTCGGAGGAGTTATTCTTTTTCCGGTAAACCGTCCAAAGTATATCGTGTTCTATGTATTGTTCACGGATCTGATTATGTGCTGTACGGGTATACACCGGATTGAGAGTAAAAAAGAGTTCTTTGATTGTATTTTTGTATTCTATCCGGAAACTGTACAATTGCCGGCGGTCTACAGGGATACCTGCTTCATAAAAGCGGATATGCCGGTAATCGGTATAGTAAGGGTGGTTATAGAAGTGAGTGATATCTCCATAGGTTTCATTATAATCGCCATATAATTGAAACTGCCAGCGGTAATTATATTTATACCGGATCGAGAAGGAGGGATTCAAAAAGAAACGGCTCAATCCTCCCTCTTTGTAGCTTCTCCACTCCACAGGCATGCGGGCCGTAATGAGTAGTTTGCCTTTATTGAGTTGGTGTTGCGGGGTGGCGTAAAATCCATATCCGTTTTTCAATCCGTTTACTTCGCCCATAACACCTGCTGTATACTGGCGGCTACAGGTATGTTGCTTGCGGATAAAGGAAACAGAGTTGTTGGTGTAAAACGAATTTAAGTGGATCGTCTGGTTCTCCTCCTCTGTCCTGAATGAAGAAGGCAGGTGCAAATAGTGTATCTGCGAACGGTATTCGATGTTATAGTTTCCTCCCGGATGAATGGAGTGAAAATTATTCCCTACTTGTAGTTCCCGGCTTTTAATCTGTTGGTTGACCGGTATTGTATTATAAATGCTGCTCCGGCTGCGGTTCCGGCTTCCGGAAAGATCAAAGCGGTTTACTAAATATCTGTCCGGTGTATTATTTTCCAGATTCAGCCCCAGTTCCGCTTTATCCCTACGCTGATGAAGGGTCTGTTTTTCGTAGACAGAGAAAGTATCTGCCGTAGCATAATAGTGGGTTTCTTCTTCCCGCTCCTGCTCACGGATATCGCGCATATAGTTTGCATTGACCCGCAACCGGGTTTCTTCTTTTATCCGGTAAAGGCGGTTGGCCGAGAAGGTATGTACATTATTAAACAGCCAGCGGTTTTCTTTGAGTCCCGAAGCAACCGGCGAAGGTTGCGGAATCAGGGGATAAAGATTGTGTATAGCATGGTTCGAAGGATGGGTTTGCAGGATATCCTGTTCGATCGCGGCATCATAGCCGGTATTGTTACTCTTATAAATGTAGGTCGACTGGCTACCCCGGGCTATCTGTATAGCGTTGTCGTCTGTTTCCCACATGAAAGGGGATAGTCCGGCCCCACCTTTTAAAGTAAACATCCACCGGCCCCGGAATTCGGGTTTAAGTTTCAGATTCAGCGCGATGTCTTCGGTGTTTATTTTATTGGTGAGTATCCGGATGGGCTGGTGGTTTTCAAGAACCTGTACCGTTTCGACCGATTCGGCCCGCAGATTATCCGTCATCTGCCTGTAGCGGCCTCCCATTAAGTCGAGACCTTCTACATAAAAATTGCTGATTGCTTTTCCATTGTAGGTAATACGCCCTGCCTCGTTGATATCCACACCGGGCATTTTACTGATCACATCTTTAATAGAATGGTCCTGTGCCGAAAGAAACCCGTCTACCCTGTAGTTAATGGTATCTCCTCTGCCCCATACCCTGCCGGGACGTATTTCTACTTCTTTGAGATCAAAATACCGGGTTTCCATTTCAATACGCAACACCTGCCCGGGTACTGCTCTTACCTGTGTCTTTTCATAGCCCAGCAAGGCAACCTGTACCACCAGCGAATCCGTATAATTTCCGGGCTGCAGAGAAAATTCTCCTTCGGGGCCGGTCAGCGTATAGGTAACCGGTTTACCGGATTCGCCATGCAACAGTTGTATGGTCGCGTAGGATACCGGCTCACGGGTTCCCGCGTCAACTACTTCACCGGCAATAACCTGTTGTGCATACAGGATACCGGAAGGATACAGAGACAGAGCTATTATGCCTGCCAACAGCCTGGAAATTATACGGATGGTTTTCATTTTTCGTTCAGTTCTATAGGGTTATAAGGTACTTGTTTAGGGCGTACATTCTCGCCACTATCACTTTTGATACTTAATTTTACATGAGGGGCATTCTGCGCAATGTATCCTACCGGATCAGCCATAAACCGTTCGTATATTTTATCGTACTCTTTACGGGATACAGGTTCGCAATGGGTATCGCCAAACAGGATGGGATTTTCGGTACGGGATAGCTGAATCCCTGTACAGATAAAGGCATATTCTCCTTTTGTGTCTTCTGCTTTGAGAATAAACCCGGGCAACCCATGCAATTTCCAGGGGCCTTCACTACGGGGTATCTCGTCCGTGTACCAGGCTACATATTCACGTCCTTTAAAATAGGTGATGGCTTTCCGGCAGGGATAAGAAAGAATAGTCAGAGTATCGTTTGTGATTTCCCATACCGGTACATCGTGTTTCTCTTCACACTTTATTTTAGTGATCGATATTTCATCGATTGTTGTTACTTTTCCTTCGGGATAGTTTTTATATATTTCGTAATTGAGTTTGCCCATATTTTGGTTCATATGTTCTATGATTACCTCCTGGGGGGCACCGGCCGCTTTATCGGCTTCCAGGATAGAGTCCGACCGGAATTTGGCATAACTGTAAAACTGCGAACTTTTCTCGCCTACTTTGAGCATCATGGTTTCAGTTTCCCGTTTATCCGGTTTGGATGTATCACTTACCCATTCCATTTCGTACTGTACTGTAAATTGAGTACGGTCTACTGCTTTTTTATTTAATACGGCACTTGCATCAAAAATGCGTATATTCATCTGGGCAATACTCGGAAAACAGAGTGTGTATAACACAACAGATAAAAAACAGATCTTTTTCATAACATGATAAATTTGAATGATTATGCAGCAAAAGTACAGAGAGGCGGCGGTCCGGAATCCAAAAAAATATTACTGAAATATTACGCGCGGAATAAAAGTTGTTCTTTCGAAACGAATGCATTCGGTAGGGTATTATCTTTGCTGAAAAAGAGAGGTACCTATGGAAAAGCGTATTAAAACCGTATGGATATTATCGATTATTACGGCATTTACAGTAATCGGGATTCAGGGGTATTGGTTATTGAGCCAATACCGGTATGCGATTGAATCGTCGGCAGAAGACCTGTTTCACCGGATCATAGAATTGTGTGAAGAGGAATCTACAGGACGGCAGCCGGACGACTCTGCTACAACAATTATGGTTCAGAAAAATTATTCATACGATCCGCAGAATCCGGTCGTCAATCCGATGCAAATAGAATTGAATTTGGATAAACTACCCGGAACCGCTTCGATAGATACGATATTTCTGGATACAAATATGCCGGAAAAGGTGGTCTACGAAAATGCGTTAAAGCTTGTTGCCAATATGACGAACCCCTTTGTTGCAGACAGTCTGGCCGTATATATCGCGCAATCCATTCCCAACAGTCCGGTAAAAATTGACCTGGTTACTGTAGATCCGGAAGAAGAGAAAGAATCTATTGTCTGGGAAGCTGCCTGGCAAATAAAAGGTTCGTTACTGCATCCGGAAATGGTAATATATTATCCTTATAATATCCTGCACAGGAAAGCCCTGTATATTACGGTACCGGTTCTTCTCCCGGCTATCCTGCAAAAAATGGCCATTCAGTTTTTTACCGTATGCCTGATGCTGGTTATTTTCTCGGCCTGCCTGCTTTACCAGATTAAAACGATTTTGAAACAGAAGGAGTTGAGCGATTACCAGAAGAGTTTTGTTAACACCATGATCCACGAGTTAAAGCGACCGGTACAAACCCTGAAAACGTTTGTTTCCTTCCTGCGGGATAAAGAGATGAGGCTGGACGAAGCGGCCTGTGAAGAGATTGTAGAGGATTCGATGTTTGAACTGGATAACCTGTCGGCTTATCTGGAAAAACTAAAAGATATGGTACGTGCCGATGTGGAAGTTTCCCAAATACGTTCGGAATTACTGGATATAGAAGAGACGATTCATAAAGTAGTGCGCCTGACTCCTATCCCGGAGAATAAACAGGTGGAGTTTGACATCCGGCAGGAAGGGGAGAAAATGATTAAGGCCGACCCCGTACATTTTGCCAATGTGATAAGCAATCTGATTGAGAACGCTATTAAATATTCGGGAGAAAAGGTGCGGATTTTGATACATGGTGTGGTAACTTCGTCGTACATGCAGTTAATTGTTACGGATAATGGTATCGGAATTGCTCCGGCCGACCGGGAGAAGATATTTAATAAGTTTTACAGGGGGGGCGAATCATCCGGCCAATGATATTCCGGGGCTGGGGTTAGGGCTTTCGTATGTGAAGCTGATAACGGAGGCTCACCACGGAGAAATAGAGGTGGATAGTATGCCGGGGAAAGGAACGACGATTACGTTAAATATACCGCAATGAGCAGGAAGTTAAAGATTTTATTTGCCGACGATGACCTGAAATATTCGCTGGTACTGAAAAAGTTTCTGGAGCAGGAAGGCTATGAGGTGTTTTATACCGGAAACGGTACCATGGCCCTGGAACAGTTTCCGGTGGTGAAGCCGGATCTCGTATTACTGGACATTAATATGCCCGGATTGAATGGGTTTGAAGTGGCCGGAAAGATCAGAGAAACCAATAAGCAGGTGTTGCTTTTTTCCTGTCGGACCGTTCGGATAAAAGCGACCGGTTAAAAGGATTCAGCCTGAAAGGCAACGATTATATTGCCAAGCCTTTCTATCCTGAAGAGTTAATTGCCCGGATAAAAGAGCGTTTCGAGTTACTGGAAACAGAGGAGGTGGAAGAAGAATGTTATACATTTGGGAAAACAACTTTTAATTATAGTATCAACGAAATCCGTACAGGGAACAGTAAAACGCTGATTACTTCGCGCCAGGCCGATATTCTGAAGATACTGGCCAGAAACAAGGATGTGGCGGTAGACAGGGATATTATTCTGAATACAGTCTGGGGGAGTGTATCGTATGCGAATTCGCTGGCTTTGAATGTACAGATAAGTTACCTGCGGAAAGCATTGGCCAATGATCCGGGTGTAAGTATTGTTTCCCTAAGTAAAAAAGGGTATATACTGAAAGTATCTGCCTGACAGCCATAGTTGATATAGTAAAAAGAATTTCTACCTTTGTATTATATAAACGTACAAAAAAGTAATGTATGAGTTTTAGTCAGCTAAGCCTCTCTATTTTTGAGAAAGCAACCCGGGATTATCACCTGACCGATGATGTAGACGCAATCATGAACAATCCTTTTCCGGAGAAAAGTATTGAGTATTATTTGTATCTGAAAAACTGGATTGATGCCGTACAGTGGCACCTGGAAGATATTATACGAAATCCGCTGATTGATCCTGTGGAGGCATTGAAGATCAAACGGAGGATTGATGCTTCGAACCAGAACCGGACGGATCTGGTAGAGTTGATCGACAGCTATTTCCTGGATCAGTATAAAGATGTGGAGATAAAAGAAAATGCTACAATCAATACGGAAACTCCCGCATGGGCAGTAGACCGTTTATCGATCCTGATCCTGAAAATTTATCATATGGAACAGGAAGTAAAACGCACAGATTCGGATGCGGGTCATATAAATAATTGCCGGAACAAATTAGATACGTTGTTGGTACAACGGACAGATTTGTCCACTGCGTTAGACCAACTATTGAACGATATTCAGTCCGGAAATAAATATATGAAACTGTATAAACAGATGAAGATGTACAACGACCCGGCATTAAATCCGGTACTGTACAGTAAAAAATAAATGGCTAACTACCTGATCATACGGTTATCGGCAATCGGGGATGTGGCAATGACTATTCCTGTTATTTATTCGGTTGCCAAAAAAAATCCGGCTGATTCGTTTACTGTGTTGACACAGGGTTTCCTGGAACCTTTATTTATCAACCGGCCTCTGAATGTAGAGGTAGTGACTGTTGATCTGAAAGGTCCGCAAAAATCTATAGCAGGGCTGATGTGGTTTGTCCGGCAGTTATCCCGTAACGGTTATGATGTGGTTCTGGACCTGCACGATGTACTACGCACAAAGTTGATCCGCTCTGTATTGCGGCTGTATGGTAGTAAAATATATATAATAGATAAAGCCAGGAAGGCCCGCAAAGTTCTTACCCGGAGAAAAGATAAACAACTCATCCCTTTACGGCCTGTAACAGAACGGTATACAGATGTATTCCGGCAGGCAGGCATACAGGTGGAAGAATCTTTTATTTCCCTCTTTGAAGAACAACCGGACCTGTCCAGACTGAACCTGCCGGCAGGAGAAAAGAATGGGTTTTGGATTGGAGTTGCCCCCTTTGCCAAACATGAAGGGAAAATTTATCCCCCCGGACATATGGAGCAGGTGATTGCAACCCTCTCAAAACGGAAGGATGTAACAATTTTTCTGTTTGGAGGGAAAGGAGCCGAAGCTGAATTGCTGAATGAATGGAGTTCACGTTATCCCAATGTATTCAGTATGGCCGGAGTTTATACGCTGGATAATGAACTGCGTCTGATGAATCATCTGGATGTGCTGGTCAGCATGGATTCGGCCAATATGCATTTCGCATCCCTGGTAAATACACGGGTTGTATCGGTTTGGGGAGCCACTCATCCATTTGCCGGTTTTTATGGTTACAGGCAGAATCCGGAAGACGCGGTACAGCTTTCGTTGTATTGCCGCCCTTGTTCCGCATTCGGACAAAAACCCTGTTACCGGGGAGACCGGGCTTGCATGATGCAATTATCTCCTTTGGCTATTATTCATAAAATTGAGAATATATTGAAATGATCAAAACGGTTATTCATCCTGATTATAAATCATTTACCAAATTCATTGAAAGTATCCCTTCAATCTTTGAGACGGAAGGGGAAGTTATTTTCCAGGGACGGAACATACTGAAAAGATTTGTTGTAAACGATACCCGGTTGATTGTAAAGGCATTCCGCAAACCTAACCTGCTGAACCGGTTTGTATATATCTCGTTCCGTTCCTCGAAAGCATGCCGGTCGTACGGGAATGGTGTAAAACTGGTGAATGCCGGATTCCTTACCCCTATGCCCGTTGCTTACATAGAAAATACCGGATTTGGGCTGAATAGGTCTTATTACATTACTACAGAGCTGGAGGGAGCACACGAGATGAGAGAATTCTGGTTTATTCCGGAGATTGGCGACCGTCTTCCTATATTGGAAAAGTTCGGTAAATATACTGCTGCCCTGCATAAAAAGCAGATATACCATAAAGATTATTCAAGTGGCAATATCCTGTACAAAATAGTGGACGGTGAACCGGAGTTTTATCTGGTTGATATCAACCGGATGCGCCTGGATATTCCGGTTACGGAAGAGGAAGGATACAGAAATTTCCATAGCTTGTGGGTACAGGATGAGGCCTACCGGGTAATTGCCCGTTCGTATGCGCAAGCCATGGGGTATGATACGGATAAAGCCGTGGAAAGAATTTGTTTTTATAAAGATGAGTTTATGAAAAAACGTTCATCGTAAACGCTTTTATAAATCTTTAATTACACGTTTAACATCCTCATCTCTATCCATATAAAGAGTTTGTTTTTCCCAGGTTTTAGAAATGACAATAAACTTTGAGAACGAATTGAACAGGGCAAAAACCAATCCGGGTCTACCATCACGAAATCCGCCTTTAAGCAGGTATTGTTTTATAAAACCGTATAAAGGACTAAATAAAAGAGAGAAAATAGAATATGTTTTATTTTTAAGAAGTGCCTTTTCTGAATAAACATTTGTTTTTTTTACTTTATTCTTTATACTCTCGTCAGCTATATGGATAAACGCCATATCTACCCTATGAGCGGGAACAGTTTCTATAATCCCCTCAACAACAGGTGGTGTATGTAAAGTGGAAGACCAGAAGGTGCCTTCTTTTTTAAAAAAACGCAAAATATAATCCGGATAAGCTCCTCTCATAAACTTCCCCATACAATAATTTTTCCGGGGAATACGAATACCAGCCGGACAGTTACCGGAATTAACCTTTTCATACAGATACTGTTTCAATGCCGGAGGTACAATCTCGTCCGCATCCACCGTCAAAATCCAATCGTATGTAGCAGCCTGCAAAGTATAATTCCTGGCAGGTTCTACAATCCCTGTATGTTCATGATAAATAACCCGGCATCCATACTCCTTCGCAATTTCAACCGTCCGGTCTGTACTATACATATCACATACTACTACCTCATCAAAATCTTTTACAGATTCCAGAACATAGGGTAAATTCTTTTCTTCATTATATGTATTTATTATAACAGATATTTTCATCAACCAAAAATTATTTAGGCTACATAAACCAAGTTTATAGCAAAAGTAATAATTACTTTGCGTGATTCTGCTTTTCTTTTTACTTTTGTGTAAATAAGAAGAGGATTTTAAAAGAATATTTATCCCCTGAAAAATAACCGGAAAAATATTATTCAGCTATTTGCTTCTTCCACATGGGGAGGAGGTGAACAGTATGTGTATGACCTCTCACAAAAACTGATAGAGAACCATCATACAGTAACTTTGATTTCACGGAAAAGCGACCAGATCAAATCCCGCATAGCATCTCTTCCGGTTGATTATTGTGTTCTTCCCTTAAAAGGGGTCACAGATATGAGTTCCGCTTTGAGATTAGCTTCTATACTAAAAAAACAGCATCCGGATATTATACATATACACCATTTTAAAGATGCCTTTACGGCTATTTATGCTAAATTACTTAGCGGACAAAAAGATATAAAAATTATTTTAACACGGCATCTGGTAAAAAAAGGAAAAAAGAATCCATTATATAACTGGTTATACAGGCATATAAACCAATTCATCTTTGTATCCCGGCTTGCAAAAAATGAATTCCTCTCCACAAATCCGGAAGTACCGGAAGAAAAAATTGCTGTTATTTATAATAGTATTTTACCATTACCCGAAATGGTGGAATCCTGCGATCTTGCTAAAAGATATACTATAGAGAAAGGCACTTTATTGCTGGGATTCACAGGAAGAATTCATCCGGAGAAAGGCCTGGAAGTATTATTCAGGTCATTAAATGAAATAGCTGAAAGAAAGTTCAGGTTGTTTATTATTGGAACCGGAGATTTTGCTTATATTGAAAAATTACAACTATTAGCAGAAGAATATGGAATAAAAGATAAAGTTTATTTTTGTGGTTACATACATCCTGTCAGCCCGATTATATCCCGGATAGATATAGGCATCCTGCCCACAATTGTTCCGGAATCGTTTGGACTTTCGGCTATAGAATATATGCAGGCAGGAAAGCCTGTGATTACAACGAATAACGGAGCTCAAACAGAATTTATTACAAACGGTGAGAATGGATTATTAATCCCCCCCGGAGATAGTGAAGCACTGGCAAAAGCGTTAAAGAAATTGGTTGATGATCCGGCTTTACGGAAACGATTAGGAGAGAAAGCAAAGGGAAGTGTTGAGCAAAAGTTTTCCTATGATACTTTTTATAAACAAATAATGGAGATTTATGAAAGATAAGCCGGTAAAAATAGCTTTTGATGCCAAAAGGATTACTCATAATAGAACAGGTCTGGGTAATTATAGCCGCACATTGGTCAATAACCTGGCTACCTTCTATCCGGAAAATGAATATCTTCTCTACTCTCCGGATCCGGGAAATGACCTGTTAAGAGAACAGATAATAAAACGGCCCGGCATTAGATTCATATACCCCGAAAAAAAGAAAAAAGGCATTGCAAAATCGTTCTGGCGTTCACGGGGTATATTGAAAGCATTGAAAAAGGAAAAACCTTGTTTATTTCACGGATTAAGTGCGGAGCTGCCTTTTGGAATCAAGAAATCAGGCATTAAATCGGTTGTAACTATTCATGATCTTATATTCCTGCGTTATCCGGAATTATATAATTCCCTGGACCGGATTATCTATACTTATAAATATAAAAAAGCCTGCAACGAAGCAGACCGGATTGTGGCAATTAGCAAAACGACGAAAGACGATATCGTAAATTACTTTAAAATTGAGCCGGATAGAATTGATGTAGTATATCAGGGATGCGATAATGCTTTTAAAGTTAGAATAAACGAACAAACAAAAGAGAGAATAAAGAATAAATATAAACTGCCCGAACAATATATTTTATATGTTGGAACTATCGAGGAACGAAAGAACCTATTATTGGTAACCCAAGCTTTACACTTGCTAAAAGAGAATGTCCGGTTAATTGTTGTAGGTAAAAAAACTCCTTACATAAACACAGTAACAGATTATATACAAAAACACCAGTTAGAGAAAAAGGTTTCTATATTTAATCAGGTTCCATTCGAAGATCTACCCGGTTTATACCAGCAGGCTTCGCTTTTCATTTACCCATCGCGTTTTGAAGGTTTCGGTATTCCGGTAGTGGAAGCTCTTTGCTCGGGTACACCGGTTATTGCCTGCACCGGTTCATGCTTGGAAGAGGCTGGTGGCCCAGGGTCCGTATATGTTTCCCCTGATAATGCCAAAGATTTGGCAAAAGCAATCCGTGATATCCTATCCAATCCGGAGAAACAAAAACAAATGATTCAGCAAGGGTTACAGTATGCCGCCCGGTTCAATGATGAGGTGTTGGCTAAAGAAATGATGAATGTTTATTATAAAGTTATAAACCGGGAATAATTCATTTACAACCGAAACCGGCCGCTATTTCATTCCCTTTTGTTTAGTTTTCCATTTATATACTTTGGTGGTACCGGATAATACTTATTTCCGGCCATTCTAGTAGGTTGTTATACTGTTTCTGTTACTACATATACTTAAAATAAGATTGCAAAAAAAAGCCGTCCCGCAAAGCGGGAACGGATTTTTCCGCTCTTCAAAGAAGCAATCTCACGATTCCTCCTCTGCAAAGACTTGTTAACCTTAGATCTAAAATACTATGAAAAAAACTCTATGCAAATATATATTTATTCGCGCCCGTGTTACGTACACTATTGTAACATTTTGTTTTAATTTTGTAACACAGAAATATCATCTAAAGTTCATTTTATTGCAAATTGAAAAGGAATAGAATCCAGTATTTCAAATAGTTCCCTCACATTTTCGGCTCGTAACATCTCTATTCTTACGGGCCGGAAGTTTGGAATACCTTTAAAAAGTGGGGTTGCCGCCAGATGCCGGCGTATATGAAGGATGCCCCTTCGCTCGTCCAAACGGTCGACACCTTGAAGCGCCTGTTGTTTTAAAACACTTAAATACCAATCAAAAGGTTTAGCAGGTAAAACAGTGCCTGTTTTCTGGTAATATTTAATTTCTTTAAATATCCAAGGCCGCCCGATAGCACCACGCCCTACCATAATACCGTCTACCCCATAGCGGTCAAAATAAGTGCGGCACATTTCGGCAGAAGTAATATCGCCATTCCCGATAATGGGTATATGCATGCGGGTATTTTCCTTTACTTTTCCTATCAACGACCAGTCTGCTTCCCCTGTATACATCTGGCTGCGGGTACGTCCGTGGATAAAGAGGGCTGCAATCCCGCAATCCTGTAATTGCTCGGCCAGGTCTACGATGATCCGGCTATTCATATCCCAGCCTAGGCGGGTTTTAACAGTTACCGGAATCTTGACCGCGTTTACTACAGCCCTGGTGATTTCGAGCATCAACGGGATATTTTGTAACATACCGGCTCCTGCGCCTTTGCCTGCCACCCTTTTTACGGGACAGCCAAAATTAATATCCAGTATATCGGGGCGGGCGGCTTCACATATGCGGGCAGCTTCTGCCATGGCATCTACCTCTTTACCATATATTTGTATGGCTACCGGCCTTTCTTCTTCAGAAACGATCAGCTTCTGTTCTGTTTTATTGACATGACGGATCAATGCATCACTGGATACAAATTCCGTATATACCATATCGGCACCAAAACGCTTACACATCAAGCGAAAAGAGATATCGGTAACATCCTCCATGGGTGCCAATAATACCGGATATTCTCCTAAATCAATAGTTCCTATTTTCATTTTGACAATTCAAAAAACATGTAAAGTTACATCATTTACTACAGAAATGGAGAGTACCGGTCCGGAGAAGAATAATTTATTTTCAGAAGACCCAAAACACAAAATTGCAAATTGCAATGAAAAACATCCGGTTAAATCGTTCATTTAATTAAAATTTAATTATACCTACGTATACTTATTTTTTACTTATTCATGGGCCCGGAAAGCTAATAAATCAGGTTTTTACGAGAATATAGGCTATCTTTGCAGGGTTTTAATGGATATGGAAAATAATAAACAACAGGAATTTGAAATAATGGCTCCTGTGGGATCTTATGAATCGCTTATGGCAGCGATTCAGGCCGGAGCCGGATCTATCTATTTCGGAGTAGAAGGATTAAATATGCGTTCGCGCTCTTCCAGTAATTTCACAACGGAAGATCTTCATAAAATTGTGTCGATTTGTAACGAACATCAGATAAAAAGTTATCTCACTGTTAATACAATCCTTTACCAGGAGGATATGGAACTGATGAGACACATATTGGATGCAGCAAAAGAGGCCGGATTGTCGGCGATCATTGCTGCGGATGTAGCCGCGATGCAGTATGCATACGATATAGGGCTCGAGGTCCATTTATCTACCCAACTGAACATTACGAATATAGAAGCTTTGCGTTTCTATGCCCGGTTTGCTGATGTGGTAGTGCTGGCACGCGAGCTTAATCTCGAACAGGTATACGCAATCTACAAAGAGATACAGGAAAAAGAGATCCGGGGTCCTAAAGGAGAACTGATCCGGATCGAGATGTTTTGCCACGGAGCATTGTGTATGGCTGTATCCGGTAAATGCTACCTAAGCCTTCACGAAATGAATTACTCTGCTAACCGGGGAGCCTGCATGCAAATCTGCCGCCGTGGATATACGGTAAAAGATAAAGACAGCAGCATTGAACTGGACATAGAGAACCAGTACATCATGTCGCCTAAAGATCTGAAAACGATTCATTTCCTGAACAAAATGCTGGATGCCGGGGTACGGGTCTTTAAAATAGAAGGACGCGCACGGGGGCCTGAATATGTTTACACTGTAACCAAATGCTACAAGGAGGCTGTAGAAGCCTATTGTGAAGGAACTTTTACAGAAGAAAAAATAGAAGAGTGGAACAGGCGGCTACAAACTGTATTCAACCGGGGATTCTGGAACGGTTATTATCTGGGACAAAAATTAGGCGAATGGAGTAGCCGTTACGGTTCGGAAGCTACTAAAAAGAAAGTGTACGTAGCCAAAGGGATTAAATACTTTAGCGGAATAGGGGTCGCAGAGTTTGAAATGGAGGCACAGTCGTTGCAGATAGGCGACGAAATTCTCATTACCGGCCCCACTACAGGTGTTGTTTTTGAAACAATCGAAGAGATACGGGTAGAACTAAAACCGGTTGAAAAAACCATAAAAGGTGAACGGTTCTCTATTAAAGTAAACAATAAAATACGTCCTTCAGACCGTTTATACAAGCTGGTTCCGGACACAACAAAAGAATTAAACTAATTTTATCGTATGAAAACATACCAGTTCGAACTAACCATTAAAGTGAGAGATTATGAATGCGACCTGCAAGGAGTGGTAAATAACTCTAATTACCAGCGATATATGGAACATACCCGCCACGAATTCCTGGAATCGCTCGGGGAAAACTTTGGTGCAATGCACAAAAAAGGAGTGGATGCCTTCGTATCCAGAGTAGATATTCAATATAAAAACTCTTTACGAAGTGGCGATATCTTTATTTCTGCATTAAATTTGCGTAAAGAAGGTCCTAAACTGATATTCGACCAGGATATTATCCGTCAGTCAGACGGAAAACTGGCTGCCCGCGGACGAGTTGAGGTTGTAGTAGTGGAAAACGGGAAGCTAACCAGGGGGGATATTTTGACCCGGTACTAAATCAAATAAAAAAAGAATAGATGAACGATCCCAGACTTTATCCGATTGCTTTAACTATGATTAACGGGGTAGGCCATATATTAGGCCGTAACCTGTTACAATATTTCGGAAACGCAGAAGCTATATTTAAAGAAAAACAGCAAATCCTTGAAAAAGTACCCGGCATCGGTGAGTACACTGCCAGAGAGATCAAAAAAGCAGATGTACTGCGGAAAGCCGGAAAAGAGGTCGATTTCATCGACAAAAAAGACGTTTCCCTTTATATCATTACCGACGATATGTATCCTTATCGCCTGAAAGAATGTGCGGATGCTCCTATCGTATTATATGGGAAGGGAAACGTAAATCTGAACAACCGTAAAATACTAAGTATTGTAGGTACCCGGCGGGCTACAGGTTATGGAAATGACCTGACCGAAAAGGTTATTCAGGAAATTGCCGCAGCATTTCCTGATATGCTTATTGTTAGCGGACTTGCATACGGTATAGATATTCAGGCTCACCGGTGTGCTTTAAAGTATAAACTTCCTACCGTTGGTGTATTGGCACACGGATTAGACCGTATTTACCCGCATGCTCACCGCGAAACCGCAATCCGCATGCTGGAAAACGGCGGCCTGTTAACTGATTTCCCAAGCGATACCAATCCCGACAGACAAAACTTTGTTATGCGTAACCGGATTGTGGCCGGTCTTGCAGATGCTACATTAGTGATAGAGTCGGCCGACAAAGGAGGATCGCTTATTACTGCCGATCTCGCATTTTGCTATGGCCGTGAGGTATTTGCCTTTCCCGGGAGGGTGAACGATAAAAATTCAATGGGATGTAATAAACTGATCCGGGTAAATAAAGCCGGACTTATTACCTGCACTCAGGATTTACTGGATGCTATGAACTGGGAAAAAGAGGAGAAAAAACAAAAAGGCAGCACTCAAACAGTCCTGGCATTTGATGAAGAACCGGGGGAGTTGAGCGAAATAGAGCAGTTATTAAGAAAAGAACCTTTACATATTAACCAGATCACACTCCAACTGGGAAAGCCGGTACATGAAGTTTCTTCTTTGCTTTTCGACCTTGAAATGGACGGAAAGATCAAAGCACTGCCCGGTCAGATGTATAAACTCAATGGTTAAATATATCCTTATTATAAAAGTTAAGGATATCCATTGTCATTTTATACGCTTCCTGTGCCGGGCTTTCAGGATCTAACTCAATTGCTTTCAGATAATTATTCAGTGACCGCCGAAAGTCAGATTGTTTCCGGTATACATTCCCGAGTAGATAATAATATTCGGCACACCGGGGATCTTTTTCTATCGCCGCATTTAAAATCCGGGAAGTCTCTTCCAGGTTATTCTCCCGGATTAGTTTTCGTACTTCTTCCATATCTCTGTTTTACTTACAAAGGTACATATTAACCCTATGCAGGTAGCCATCCGTGTACCTCTTTATAGACTTCCACACGGATGTTTTTTAACTTCCGTGCGCTTATTACACATATATTAATACATCTTTCCTGCACCTTTTTTTGTTAGTGATATTCAAATACGTCAATTATTTATGTAAGTTTGCAGTCGATTTTAAACAGGAAAGTTCATACACATGCAAAAAAATCTCGTAATAGTAGAGTCTCCGGCCAAAGCAAAGACAATCGAAAAATTCCTGGGCAAGGATTTTAAGGTAATGTCAAGCTATGGGCATATCCGCGATCTGAAAGAAAAAGAATTTGGTATAGATATTGAGAACAATTATACACCGAAATATGCTGTACCTTCGGATAAGAAAAAACTCGTTGCCGATCTGAAAGCAGAAGCAAAGAAAGCCGACCTGGTGTGGCTTGCTTCCGATGAGGACCGCGAAGGAGAGGCTATCTCATGGCATCTGTTTGAAGTATTAAAATTAAATCCGGAAAAGACGAAACGGATTGTTTTCCACGAAATTACCAAAAATACCATTTTAGAGGCGATCGAGACCCCCCGCAGTATTGATATCAATCTGGTGAATGCACAACAGGCACGCCGGGTGCTCGACCGTATTGTAGGGTTTGAACTTTCACCGATCCTGTGGCGTAAAGTAAAACCGGCTTTGTCTGCCGGGCGTGTACAATCGGTTGCCGTACGTCTGATTGTAGAACGCGAAAGAGAAATCAATCAGTTCGTCTCGGAAGCGGCTTTCCGTATTATCGCCTCTTTTATTCTACCGGACGGAACTACCCTTTTAAAAGCCGAGCTGAATAAAAGGCTGAAAACCAAAGAAGAGGTAAATAAATTCCTGGAAGCTTGCAAAAACGCATCTTTTACAATTGACGATATTACCAAAAAGCCGGTTAAAAAGACCCCGGCACCTCCTTTTACAACTTCCACCCTGCAACAGGAGGCAGCCCGTAAACTGGGCTATTCGGTTACACAAACCATGCGGATTGCACAAAAACTGTACGAGTCCGGATTAATCACCTACATGCGTACGGACTCCGTCAATTTGAGTAACCTGGCCCTTGGTACTTCCAAAGAAGAGATACTCAAGACATATGGTGAGAAATATTATAAATTCCGCCAGTATAATACAAAAACCAAAGGTGCACAGGAAGCGCACGAAGCGATTCGCCCTACTTATATAAGTAACGATGAAGTGAATGGTACTGCACAGGAAAAGAAATTATATGACCTGATCCGTAAACGTACATTGGCAAGCCAAATGGCTGATGCCGAACTGGAGCGTACAACTATTACTATCGATATTTCGGGCCAGAAGGAAAAATTTACAGCAACCGGAGAAGTACTGGTTTTCGACGGGTTCCTGCAATTATACCGTGAAAGCACGGATGATGAGAACGAAAAAGAAGAAAACGGTCTATTGCCTGCTGTAAAACTGAAAGAGGTGTTAAGTATGCAGGACATTACAGCAACCGAACGGTTTACACAACGTCCACCCCGCTATACGGAAGCAAGCCTGGTACGCCGTTTGGAAGAACTGGGAATCGGGCGTCCTTCTACCTATGCCCCTACTATCCAAACCATTCAGAACAGGGAATATGTTGTTAAAGGAGATAAAGAAGGTACAGAACGCACCTATACTGTTATTTCTCTGAAAAACAGCAGGATCGCTGAAGCCGAAAAGAAAGAGACAGTAGGCGCCGACCGGAATAAACTGATGCCTACCGATATTGGTACAGTAGTGAACGATTTCTTAATGGAATATTTCCCACATGTATTGGATTATAATTTTACGGCCAGTGTAGAAAAAGAGTTCGATTCTGTAGCAGAGGGTGAAATGGAATGGACCCATGCGATTGACCGTTTCTATAAGATATTCCACCCGATTGTAGAGGCTACGGCAGCGGTAAAAACCGAACATAAAGTGGGAGAACGGGAACTGGGCATTGATCCTAAATCCGGTAAACCTGTTTTTGTTAAAATCGGGCGTTACGGTCCTATCGTGCAGTTAGGCCAGGCCTTCCCTGACGATAAAGAGGCTCCCAAACCACAGTTTGCGTCTCTGATGAAAGGGCAGTCCATTGAAACGATTACCCTGGAAGAAGCGATGAAACTGTTTGAGTTGCCGAGAACTGTAGGTGATTTTGAAGACAAAACAGTAGTAGCTGCCGTTGGTAAATTCGGTCCGTTTATCCGTCATGACGGTAAATTTATCTCAATCCCTAAAGATTTGAATCCGCTTTCTATTACACTGGATGAAGCCATTGAGCTGATTAAGGAGAAGAGAATCAAAGATGAACAACGCTTCCTGAAAAAGTTTGATGAAGATCCGGAATTAGAGATATTAAACGGTCGCTACGGCCCGTATATCGCTTACAAAGGCAAAAACTACCGGATTCCTAAAACAGTACAGGAACCGGCAACACTTTCATTCGAGGAGTGTATGAAGATCGTTACAACAGCTGCCGACAAACCAGCAGGTAAGAAGAAAGCGGCGACTAAAAAGAAATAAAAAACAGTTCACAATATCTTTCAAAAGAGGGTGCATTCTTTTTACTAAAAGGGTGCACACTTTTTAGTTAGAGGGTGCACCCTTTCGGGGTAGAGAAAACGCCAATGTCGTCAACTTAGTTTACTTTGCTCTTTAGACGGAGGGGATTTGCAATCCCCGACAAACGAGCTTTAGGATTTGTAATCCTTCTTACTAAAATACGAATGATGTAAACCTACTATACACGACAGTTTAGGCACAAATTTAAATCTGCGCCAGCGATACAACTACGATAAACTAAATATCACATGCGTTCCGGAACTTCTATTCCTAACAGGGCCATTCCTTTCTTTACAGTGGCGGCAACTGTTTTTGAGAGTAATAGACGGAACAATTTCAGACCGGTGTTTTCTTCGCGCAGGATGGAGTAATCGTGATAGAATTGGTTGTATTCTTTTACCAGATCATACACATAGTTGGCGATTACAGCAGGACTGTATTCGTTTCCGGCCTCTTCTACTACCTGTGCAAAACCTGTCAGTGTTTGAATCAGATTCTCTTCTTTCTCTGATATAGGAAGTGTAGTATCTATTTGTTTGGGTATTTCTAATCCCTGCTCTTCCGCTTTACGAAGTACAGAACAGATACGGGCATGTGTATATTGGATGAATGGGCCGGTGTTTCCGTTAAAGTCTATAGATTCTTTGGGATTGAATGTCATATTTTTCCGGGGGTCTACTTTCAGGATAAAATATTTTAAAGCTCCCAGCCCCACAATACGGGCAATATTTTCTGCTTCCGCTGTTGTCAGCCCGTCTAATTTACCTAATTCCTGAGATGTTTCGCGGGCAGTAGTAACCATTTCGTCTACCAGATCATCGGCATCCACTACAGTTCCCTCACGGCTCTTCATTTTTCCTTCGGGTAGTTCTACCATTCCATAAGAAAAATGAACCAACCCTTTTCCGAATTCGAATCCCAGTTTATCCAACAGGATAGAAAGCACCTGAAAGTGGTAGTTCTGTTCGTTACCTACTACATACACCATTTTATTGATTGGATAATCATCAAAACGAAGTTTAGCAGTACCAATATCCTGGGTCATATATACGGAAGTACCGTCGGCACGCAGCAGCAGTTTTTCGTCCAGCCCTTCCTGTGTCAGATCCGCCCATACCGAGCCGTCTTCACGGGTGTAAAAGACTCCTTTTTCAACTCCTTCCAGCACTTTTCCTTTTCCTTCCAGATAGGTTTCCGATTCGTAATATATTTTATCAAAATCTACACCCAGTTTCTTATAGGTTACATCAAATCCCTGGTATACCCAGTTATTCATGGTTCTCCAGAGAGAAACAACCTGTTCATCCCCGGCTTCCCATTTACGAAGCATTTCCCGGACTTCAGCCATTAATGTGGATTGTGCTTCCGCTTCTTCTTTGGTAAGGCCTTTTTCCTGTAACTGCTTCAATTCCTCTTTATAATGCTTATCAAATAGTACGTAGAAATCACCAATCAGGTGATCACCTTTTTTCCCGGATGATTCCGGTGTTACTCCTTCGCCCCACTTTTCCCATGCCAGCATGGATTTACAGATATGGATACCCCTATCATTTACGATATTGGTTTTGACTACTTTATTCCCGTTGGCTTTTAATATTTCGGACAGGCTATAACCCAACAGGTTGTTCCGTACGTGTCCTAAATGGAGGGGTTTGTTGGTATTAGGAGAAGAGTATTCTATCATTACCAGCGGAGAGCTTTCCGCAACAGGCTTTATTCCATACGAAGGATTGGCTTCTATCTGGTTCAACAGATTAATCCAGCTACCGGAGGCTACGGATAGATTCAGGAATCCTTTGATTACATTGAATTCAGCGACGGCCGGCTCGTTTTGGAGTAACCAGTTACCGATTTCCTGTGCTGTTTGTTCCGGTGATTTCTTAGAGATCCGAAGAAAAGGAAACACCACTAATGTTAAATGTCCTTTAAATTCTTTCTTTGTTTTACTAAGCTGAATCTGTTCTTTCGGCACCTCTGTTCCGTATAGTTCACGGATGCAGGTAATTGTCGCGTCGGTAATCCGTTGTTCAATAGCCATATTAAGATTGTCAATTTGAATTTTAGCGCAAAGGTAAGGGATTATTTAATACAAAAAAAAGATGCAACTTCAGAAGTTACACCTTTTTGTTTTAATTTTCTGATGTTCTCTTATTTAACGAGATCAGCCAATTCAGCACCTGCCTTAAATTTAACTGCTTTGCGTGCAGGAATATCAATTGGTTGTTTTGTTTTAGGATTAACACCTTTACGTGCAGCTTTTTCTGCTACAGAAAAAGAACCGAATCCAATAAGAGCAACTTTACCACCTGCTTTTAATTCGTCTGATACTGTTTCTACGAAAGCTTCAACTGCTTTTTTTGCATCTACTTTACTAAGGCCAGCTTTTTCTGCTACCGCGCTGATAAATTCTGTTTTGTTCATGATGGTTTAATAATTAATTAATATATTGAGTAAATCTTACTTAAGATGCTGTTAGACGGCATCAAATGTAGTTTTATTTTGAAATATCGCAAAGAATTTGGACGTTTTTTTCCTGATTTTCTATGTTTTAATGCCTTTTTTCATGTTTTAATACTTGGCAGGATAGAAATTATAAATATTCCTTACCTTTGTGAGGCTAATTATTGATTATATGTTACAACAAACCAGACAAGGCTTTTTCAGCTCTATTCCCCCTGTTACTAAGAATATTATTATTATAAATGTAATATTCTGGCTTGCCAGTATTACGCTCCCGAAAGTGGGTCCGTTACATATTAATTTAGTTAATATGTTAGGGCTGCATTTTATTACTGCTCCGGATTTTAATCCGGTACAGCTGGTTAGTTACATGTTTTTGCACGACACACGCAGTTTTGAACATCTTTTTTTCAATATGTTTGCTGTGTATATGTTTGGCCGGGTGCTGGAAAGTGTATGGGGCCCCAAACGTTTTCTTATTTTTTATTTTATTACGGGTATCGGTGCCGGACTTATACAGGAGGCAGTATGGGCATATGATTTACGGGAAATACTGGCAATTCCCGGAAATGAGTTAATTATGTTCAATGGGCGGGTAACTGCTGTTTCTACAGCTCTTAACCAGTTTATAACAGTCGGTGCATCCGGTGCGGTGTTTGGTATACTGCTCGCATTCGGTATGCTTTTCCCCAATGCACCTCTGTTTATCCTGTTTATTCCAATTCCGGTTAAAGCTAAATATTTCGTGGTTTTTTACGGATTAATTGAACTTTTTATGGGGGTATCAAGGTTTAGTGGTGATAGCGTTGCCCATTTTGCCCATTTAGGAGGGATGTTATTCGGCTATATTATGATTCGCTACTGGAAAAAGAAAGACGTAGGAAATGGAAAATATTTTTACTGATCTTAAACGGAAGTTTAAAACCGGAGATATTCTGACACAATTTATATTTATCAATACGGGGGTTTTTATTCTCATCCGGCTGATAGATATATGTATGGTACTCTTTAATGTACAGGCATCTTCTTACCTGCTCTATCTGGAGTTACCCTCCGATCCTTTTCTGTTATTGTACCGTCCGTGGACGCTCATTACCTATATGTTTATCCATGTGGATTTTCTGCATATCCTGTTTAATATGCTGTGGTTATATTGGTTCGGGAAGATATTTATGCAGTTTTTTACTTCCCGCCAGTTAGGAGGATTGTATATTCTGGGAGGCCTTGGTGGTGCAGCCTTGTATCTGCTTTCATTCAATCTGTTGCCCTATTTCCGCGCATGGGATGGAAATGTTTACCTGATCGGCGCTTCGGCAGCTATTATGGCAATCGTGTTTGGTGCGGCATTTTACAATAAAAATCTGGAGATACGCTTATTACTGATCGGACGGTTGAAATTGATCTATCTGGCGTGGTTTACGTTGTTGGTAGACTTGTTGTTGCTTACGTCTGAAAATGCCGGCGGACATATCGCGCATATCGGTGGTGCACTAATGGGTATCTGGTTTGCTTCGCGCATGCGGGTAGGGAAAGATCTGACCGCACCTATGAACCGTACCATTGACAGGGTGGTGAATCTTTTTAAGCCGAAACCCAAAATGAGGGTTACCTATAAAAAGAGAGAAACAGATTACGAATATAATGCCCGGAGACACAAAGAGAATGCCGATCTGGATGCTATACTGGATAAGGTAAAACGTTCCGGATACAGCAGTCTTACTGCAGAGGAGAAGAGAAGTTTATTTGATGCCAGTAAGAAATAGAGAAGCATGTTTTTTAAAGCGATCAGACTCATATTCAAATCTATTTTTGTCACCGCCAATATTCTGGCGGCGATACTGCTTCTTATGGCCGCTTATTCCGATAGGGTTGCCCCGGAAACAAGTCTGACGTTTTCTTACCTGGGTTTGGCTTTTCCGGTTTTTTGCTTCGTAAATCTCTGTTTTATTCTTTACTGGCTCTTTCTACGCAAATGGAAACTCACTTTTATTAGTCTGGTTACATTTCTGCTATGCTGGGGACCGGTTAAGAACTATTATCCCCTGCATCCCCGTACACAGCAGGTACCACCGGAAAATGTATTGAAGATTCTTTCGTATAATGTGATGAGTTTTGCTTTCAAAGACCATTCGCCGGAACATCCCAACGATATTGTAAATTATATTGCGGCATCAGATGCTGATATTGTATGTTTGCAGGAGTATGCCGATTATACATCCGAGAAGTTTATTACGGATGCCAAACTAAAAAAGGCTTTTTCGATGTATCCCTATCGAAGTATCATTGACCTGAATAAAAACAAAAATCACCGGGCCGGCCTGGCGGTTTACTCTAAATATCCGATACAAAATTCCAGGAAGATAGACTACGACAGCGATTATAATGGATCATCTATGCATGAGATATTAATAAAAGGGAAAAAACTGACGCTTATAAACAATCACCTGGAATCGTTTAAACTTACGATGGAAGATAAGAACCGTTATTCGGAATTCCTGAAAAATGCCGGTTCCGAATCGTTCGACGGTATTAAGGGTACGTTTCAGCAGAAACTGGGTCCGGCTTATATAAAACGGGCTGAGCAGGCACGGATAGTTGCCGGAGAAATTGAGAAGATCGAATCGGATTATATTGTAGTATGCGGGGATTTCAATGATACTCCGATCTCTTATGCACACCGTATTGTACAGGGGCATTTGCTGGATGCATTTTCAAAGGCGGGTAAAGGCTTTGGTATTACTTTTAATAAAAATTTCTTCTGGTTCAGGATAGATCATATCCTGTATTCGCCCAATATGCGGGCAATCAATTGCACAGTAGATAAAGTAAAATATTCCGACCACTACCCGATCTGGTGTTATCTGGAGATGAATGAATGAAATTAATTTGTGTGGATAGATTCGCTTATTATACGGTATATTTCTGCGAATAGGTTGGTAAAGTAAAAATGGGTTCCTTCACAAAATAGTTGCGGATCAGCTATCAGTGGGGACTGATTTGCTTTTCCTCCGTCCATGATTACATCTTCTGCAGCAAAAGTTCTGTATCTTTTAACCAGTTCCGGTTCATAGATATATTTAATATTCCGCGCCTCAATTGTATATTTATTATGGTCACAGGTGATATATAGTTTATACTTTACCTGTGTTTTTACCTCGTCGGTCAGCAACAGTTCTATTTTAGTGGAAATCAGGAGGGTTCCTTTGGAGCGGTTTTCAGACACATTGGAGAGAAACACATCTTTGCCATACTCTTTTTTAGCCCACTGATGGAAGGCCTGAAACACTTCCGCCCGGTCAGAACCATTTAGTTTCACTTCGTCGGTATAACATATTTTCCCCTCTTTTACAGGAGAACAAGTATTCCCCTCATTCCCTGCAAACAGGAATGAAGGGATTAACAGCGATAGTAAAAGAGCGAATTGTCTTTTTTTACTTAACCCAAACATTAATAATTTCACCTATGTACATTTTATGAACCTGTTTTCCCAACCATTCCGCTTTTAGTTGCGGATCATTCATTACTTCCGTACTCAGGGGTTGAGATATCATTTTGCGGCATTCTATAATCATCCACGCTTCACCAAAAGCTTTACTGCCAGTAGGAGTGGTAAGCGGAGTAAGACCTGATTCTTTGACTTTATCCTGGTCAAGCCCCGAAGCAGAGCCACAATATTGTAATACATCCCGGTAGGCTTCCGTATAGAATGTAAAGGTATAAGTGTCGCTGGTTTCCATTAAACGGTAGGTATAACGGGCCGGATTAATATAACAGATAGCCACGGGCTTACCAAACAGCACACCCAATCCGCCCCAACTGGCAGTCATCATATTAAATTCTTCGTCCTTACCGGCAGTTATCAGCATCCAGTCTTCAGATAGCATTTTAACGATATTACCGGGTATCCTATCCGGTGTAATGGAACGGTACCCGTCCAGTGTAGTAGCAGTTGCCGGTACCGGAGCCGGTTGCGAAACGACAGGTGGCACAGGCGTTGGCTGCGAAATGGAAGGAACCGGTGCCGGAGGTTGCACGGCAGGTGCCCGCATAGAAATAAATGCAGAGGCATCAGTAAATAATTCTGCCATATAATTAACCGTAGCCCTGCGAAACTTACCACTCACCCGGTTGAGCTTTCCTTTGGACAATGCCTGTTTATCCGTAATCCATTCTTCGGCAACATATTTTTCAGGTTCGCGCTGGTAGGAGGCAGTATATTCATACTTAATTCCGGTAATACTTAGCTTACAAAACTGGTCCCGGCATTCTACGGTAAGCCGGTACGACATAAGCGACCGGTCAAGCGAGAGGGCACTACTGGAAAAAATTATATATTCTTCTCCTAAGGCTGCAATATCTCCTTTTTCTTTATCTGCGTATACTATACGGTTTTTAGCATCCGTGAACTTTCCGGAAGCCCATTCGTGAACTACATCATATATTTGTCCGGCAGACATTCCGGGCAGGTTCATTTCTCTTGTAAACACAACTTTACCATTTACTTCGGGAACGGCTCCTTCCAGATAGTTTCTTTCGGTATCATTCTGTGCAAAAAGGAAAAAAGGAATAAAAAGCAAAAGAATAGATGTGTATTTCATAACAACGTATGTTTATTATTTGAAGCAAAGATAAAAAGTTTTCCTGTATCTGGAATTCGAAACCCCTTATTATCTGTACAAAAAAGTGTTGACTTTTCTTTGTCACAGAAAAAAAACCTATATTTGCACCCTGTGAAAAAACAAACTACAATAAATATAATAAATTTAATATAAATATCAGATGCAAAACAAAGGATTTGTAAAGGTCTTCGCTGTACTACTTACGCTTGTTTGCTTATTCTACTTGTCATTTTCGTTTGTGACAATGCGTTACAATAAAAAAGCAGCTGAGTACGCCAATGGAGATCCGGTAAAAGAGAATCATTACTTAGATTCGTTATCTACTCAAAAGGTATGGCTTGGCTATACGCTGAAGCAATGCCGTGAAATGGAAGTTACTTTAGGTCTTGACCTGAAAGGTGGTATGAATGTAGTGCTGGAACTGAATGTTCCGGATGTAGTTCGTTCGCTTTCCAATAACCCGCAGGACCCCAATTTAAACAAAGCGTTAGAGGCTGCTTATAATCGCCAGGCGTCCAGCCAGAAAGACTTTATAGACCTTTTTGCAGAAGAATATAAAAAACTGGATCAGACAACCGGAGGATTGTCTGCCCTGTTCAGCACATTTGATCTGAGGGAAAAAATTACCGCACAAAGTTCGGATACCGATGTGATAAATGTATTGAAAGCCGAATTAAAAAGTGGTATTGATAACTCATTTAATATATTGCGTACCCGTATTGACCGTTTCGGGGTGGTTTCGCCGAATATTCAGCGCCTTGAAACAGCCGGCCGCATCCTGGTAGAGCTACCGGGTGTAAAAGAACCGGAACGTGTACGTAAATTGTTACAGGGTAGTGCTAACCTGGAATTCTGGGAAACCTATGACCTGCAGGATATCTACCCGCAGTTAGTTAGCGTGAATGAATATCTTGCTTCGCTGGAGTCTGTGGATGAAACGCCGGAAGAAACAGTTGTTGAGGCTTCGGATTTAACTCCCGATCCTGTAAATGAGATAGATTCGTTGCTGGGAGACCTGGAGAATATTTTACCGGATACTGATGCTTCTTCAAACTTAGAAGAGTTTAGAAAAAGAAATCCTTTATTCGGAAAACTAATCATGAGCCAGACTCCGGGTGCGATAGTAGGTATGGCCCGCCCACAGGATATTCCTGCCCTGGATGAATACTTCAATATGAAAGCGGTGAAAGAGATTTTACCACGCAATCTGGAACTGAAATGGGCTGTTAAATCCATAGAAATTGAGAACCAAACATATTATCAGCTGTTTGCTATCAAAGTAAGCAAACGTGACGGTTCTCCGGCGTTGAGTGGGGATGTTGTTACAGATGCCGTACAGGATTTCAACCAGACCATGAGTGGAACCGAGCCTGTGGTTAGTATGGTGATGAATGCGGAAGGTGCAAAAGAGTGGGCTCGTCTGACTCGTGAGAACATCGGAAAAAGTATCGCGATTGTGTTGGACGATCTGGTATATTCTGCGCCGAATGTAAACGATGAAATTACAGGTGGACGTTCACAAATCTCCGGAAAATTCACTACCGAAGAGGCGAAAGACTTGGCCAACGTATTGAAATCGGGTAAAATGGCGGCATCGATTAATATTGTACAGGAAGACGTAGTAGGTCCTTCCCTGGGTCAGGAAGCTATTGAATCAGGTGTAATATCGTTTATTATTGCGCTTGTTTTACTGATGATTTACATGTGTGTTATCTACGGATTTGTTCCGGGTATGATCGCAAACAGCGCATTGTTTATCAACATTTTCTTTACCATGGGTATATTAGCCTCTTTCCAGGCCGTATTGACCTTGCCGGGTATTGCTGGTATGGTATTGACCCTGGGTATGGCAGTAGATGCGAATGTATTGATCTACGAACGTATCAAAGAAGAGTTACGTGCAGGTAAAGGTTTTGCAAAAGCGGTTGCTGATGGTTATAAGAACGCATTCTCCGCAATCTTTGACTCTAACTTAACCTCTATTATCACCGGTATTGTACTGTTCTATTTCGGAACCGGTCCGATCCGTGGTTTTGCTACCACCCTCATTATTGGTTTGTGTGCCTCTTTCTTTACAGCAGTGTTCCTGACCCGTATGGTATACGAATGGCTGATTGCTAAAGATAAGATCAAAACCCTGACCTTTACAACCGGTATATCCAAAGATCTGCTTACCAATCCGAAGATTAATTTCCTTGGGTTACGTAAAGTGGGTTACCTGATACCTGCTGTAATTATTGTTCTGGGTGCTATTTCGATGATGACTATCGGATTGAACAATGGGATTGACTTTACCGGTGGACGCAATTATATTGTACGCTTCAATCAGGAAGTAAGTACAGAAGATGTTCGTGATATGTTGGCAGACAACCTGGATAACCAGGTAAGTGTAATTACGATTGGTACATCTAACCAGGTTCGTATTTCTACAAACTTCCGTATCGCGGATACTGATGCAGATGTAGATGAAGATATTGAACAGAGGCTATATAATGGTTTAAAGACGTTATTACCGGAAGGAACAACGTTAGACCAATTCACCGGCCAGTTTATTCTGAGTTCGCAAAAAGTAGGGCCCAGTATGGCGGATGATATTAAAAACAGTGCGATCCTGGCTGTTATCCTTGCCATGATCTGTATGGGTGCCTATATCCTGATACGTTTCCGTGATATCGCATTCTCAATCGGTGCATTTGCATCTGTTGCTGTAACTACTTTCTGTATTATTGCTTTCTATACTTTATTGTGGAAAGTATTACCGTTCTCGATGGAGGTAGACCAGACATTTATTGCTGCGATCCTGACCATTATCGGGTATGCGATTAACGATACAGTGGTAGTATTCGACCGTATCCGTGAAACAATCGGCTTATACCCGAAACGGGACAGATACCAGGTTATCAACGATGCATTGAATGCTACTTTATCACGTACCATTAATACATCATTAACAACATTAGTTGTGGTATTATGTATCTTTATCCTGGGGGGTAGTACAATCCGTAGCTTTACATTCGCAATCCTGTTAGGTATTATAGTAGGTACTTATTGTACTTTATTTATTGCGACTCCTATTGCTTACGAAATGCAAAAGAAAAAAGCGGCGAAAACCGCGACTCCTACTGTTGCTTAAGAGAATAAATAATACAAAGAAAGGCGGTTCATCTGAATGAACCGCCTTTCTTTTTACTTTCCGTTACGGATTATTTAGTTTGAACCCGTTTCGTAGATTCCAGGTGTTGATTCCTATACTCTACCTGCTCTACAAGCCGTGCCGCTAATTCCCGGAATGCCATACCGGTAATTGTATCGGGATTCAATGCTACCGGTTTTCCGTCGTCGCCTCCTTCACGGATACTTTGTACTAAAGGTATCTGCCCCAATACCGGAACGTCCAGTTCTTTTGCCAGCTTTACCCCACCTTCTTTGCCAAAAATATAATATCTGTTTCCGGGTAATTCCGCCGGAGTAAACCAGGCCATATTTTCAATCAGTCCTAACACAGGAACATTTACCTTATCTCCTGTAAACATGCTGATCCCTTTGCGGGCATCTGCCAGGGCAACTTCCTGCGGAGTTGTAACAACTACTGCCCCGGTTATAGCAAGCGTTTGTACCATCGTAAGATGTATATCACTGGTTCCCGGTGGAAGGTCTATGAGGAAATAGTCCAGTTCTCCCCAGTTTGCGTCCGAAATTAGTTGCTTTAAAGCGTTACTGGCCATTGCACCGCGCCAAAGGACCGCATCATTCTTATTAACAAAGAAACCGATAGATAGTAATTTGACACCATAATTTTCAGCCGGCTGTATCAGTTCGCGGCCATTTACTTCTACCATATACGGGCGCGCTTCTTCTACCTGAAACATTTTAGGTTGGGATGGGCCAAAGATATCAGCATCCAGCAGTCCTACCCTATATCCCTGTTGAGCCAGCGCTACTGCCAGATTCGCAGCGACTGTACTTTTGCCAACCCCTCCTTTTCCGGAAGAAACAGCAATGATGTTTTTTACTTCAGGCAATAACTTGTCCGGATCAGGTTTCGCAACTTCGGGTGTAACGGCCCGGATATTTCCTTTTATCTCTACTTCAGGACCTACATAGGTAAGAATAGCTGTTTCTGCAGCTTTTATTACCGATTTGATAAAAGGATCATTGGGTTTCTCAAAAAGGATAGAGAAACTAACCTTATTCCCTTCTATACGGATATCATCATCTATCATACCGGCCTCTACCAAATCTTTGCCGGTACCGGGATAACGCACTTTTGCCAGTGCTTCCAATATTAATTTAGGATATAATGCCATATTCAATATAATTTATTTTCCTGAAGCAAGTGCACTTCTTTTGCTACGATTAAAACTTCTGTAAGGATCAAGTTCTATTTCTACATCCGGCTCTATAAACTGCTCTCTGTCTTCACACACAAATTTAATATACTTAATTGTGAGTCCACGATCCAGCCACTGTTGTTCATAATAAGTCTGGATAGATAATATTTCATCTACCAACCCGGAATGATACAAATCGTTCGTACTAAACAAAACAGGAAACCCGTGGGCTTTCACCATCTCACAGGTATATGTATACATGAAATTGCTATCTGTTTTCAGATGTATTATACCTTCTTTGGCCAATATTTGCCTGTAAAGGCTCATAAACCGGGTGGAGGTAAGGCGTTTATTTACTTTCTTCATTTGCGGGTCGGGGAAAGTAAGCCAGATTTCGGATACTTCACCCGGAGCAAAAAAAGAAGAGATGAGTTCGATGCTTGTACGTATAAAAGCTACATTTTTCATACCCCTTTCAAGTGAGTCTTTCGCTCCGGTCCACATACGGGCTCCTTTGATATCAATTCCTATAAAATTTTTATCCGGAAACAAACGGGCCAGTCCAACCGTATACTCACCTTTCCCACAGCCTAATTCAAGTACGACCGGATTGTTATTTTTGAAAAAGCGTTCGTTCCAGTGTCCTTTCAGTTCAAATCCCTCAGCCTGTAAACGGGCAAACGGATATTCAAACACATGCGGAAAACCCGCCATATCTTCAAATTTTGCTAATTTATTCTTTCCCATACTGCAAAGATAAATCTTTTCTTATTGTTATCATTTATCTGCCCGGTGGATAAAACCTATCAGCCCAATTTCTGTTTTCTTATTTTAAAGGAATAAGAAATGAACATCAGGGTCAAACTTATATTTTTCACGATATACATAGCAAGTATTCTATGTGTAAGCAGATTTTCCGGATATACTTCGGATGCTTCCGTAACACAACATAACCGTTCGTTTGGTAAAGTTGAGATCACATTTCGTCTGGAAAGAAAAACCATGGAAGCAAGCAACCAGTTTGCCGTGTGGATACAAAATCAGCATGGGGAAGTGGTAAAAACCCTGTTTGTTACCCGTTATACAGCCGAAGGTGGCTATGAAATACAACCGGATTGTTTACCACGGTGGGTAAACCGTGCCAATGCCCATACAATTCCACAGGAAGAAGTAGACGGATTTTCAGGAGCAACCCCACAAAGCGGGTGGCATACCTACACATGGGATAGTACCGACAGAAAAGGCAATCAGGTTCCGGCCGGCTATTACAATTTTATTGTTGAAGCTTCGTATAATAGAAAAAGTAGTGTGCTCTTTATGGGATTAATACTCACCCGAGGACAGGAAATGACGGTAGAAGCACAACCCGGTTTTTATCCGGAAGACTATTCTGTATTCGGTTTAAATATGATAGAACGGGTTTCAGCTACTTATATTCCTTGAATTCCTATTCAGAAATATACTTATTAATTCCATTTTTACAGAAAAACGCTCCCTCTTTTATTTTTTTATTCATCTTTTCAGTCCCTTTTTTGTTTGCTTCGATGGTATAGTTAAGAGGATGGTCCAAATGATAAACAATTGCCTGACGTTTAAGATTCAAAAAATTAAATGTCCGTAAAGTTCTTAACCGCCATTCCATATCTGTATCTTCACCAACAGCCGCCAATACATAATCTTCGTCGTAACCATTCACATCCAGAATATTCTGCTTATGAATTCCCCAATTACAACCTACAATAGCAGAATGATCTCTTCTGAACGGATAGGGCTTCAAAAGAAAAGGAGGAACATAAAAAGCACGCCCCCAACGTTTGGTATAGGCTAAAATATTAAACACAGACAATAACTTCAGATTTTTTGTCTGATATAATTTATCGGTCGGCTTTTTACCTACCATACATCTTCTGCCTACACAGATTGTATCAGCGGATAAATATTTCTGATAAGATTCTACAAATTTTTTGTGTGGTACACAATCACCATCCAGAAATATAAGATAATCTGTTTCTGCCGCAGCAACAGATTTATTCAAAGCCATATTTTTACGAAAACCCTTATCTTCCTGAGATATATGTTTTAACAGAAAAGGGAATCTTTTCCGTGCCTGCGCTATATATAGCGCAGTTTGTTCCGAATTATTATCTTCCGAAATAATTACTTCAAAAGACTTCACCGTCTGTTCGGCTAATGCTAATAGAATAAGTTCCAGCCCTTCTAAATTTTTATAGATAGAGACAATTACAGAAATTTGAATATTTACTTCAGCCATGTCGATTCAGATTGAATTATACTATTTTGTATTTACCAATACCATTTTTACAAAAAGAAACTCCGGCTTCTCTTTTCATAGCAGATACTTTAGAACTGGCTGCTATATCTCCATGAGAATAATTTGCCTCATGATATAAATGATAAGTAATAGCCTGATGTTTAATATTTAAAAATGAAAATTTATTCAAACATCTTAGTCTCCACTCAATATCAAAATCTTCACCCTCGCCCGCCAAAACAAAATCTTCATCATAACCATTTACATCCAGAATATTTTGTTTATATGTTCCCCAGTTACAACCGATAATCGCCCGCATAGTTCTTTTAAAAAGTTTTGGTTTTAATACTTTGGGAGATCTATAAAAAGCATGTCCCAGACGTTTCGCATGTATCAGAATGTTAAAGACAGATAACAACTGTAGATTCTTTGTTTCATATAATCTGAGAGTCAGACTTTTATCTATATAACATCTTCGGGCAATGCAGATAGTTGTAGGCGTTAGGTATGTTAAATAAGATTCAACTAATCTTCTATGCGGAACACAGTCACCATCCAGAAAAATAAGATAATCACAATCAGAAGCCATAACAGACTTATTTAATGCCATTGTTTTTCGGAAACCTTTATCTTCCTGACTAATATGTTTTATAAGATAACTGAATCTTTTCCGGGCATTGGTTATAAAATCTACTGTTTTTTGCGAATTATTATCTTCCGAAACTATAACTTCAAAACACTTAACAGTCTGCTTTTCCAAAGCTAACAGAATAAGTTCCAGATTATCTAAATTATTATAAATAGATACAATTATAGAAATTCGATTTTTCAGAGTTGATTTTATCATGATACATAAACAATATATATTAAAAAGAATGGTCTGCAATCTCTAAAATAGCAGAGGTATATAAAAAAGGGATTATCTGATAAGATAACCCCGCTTTCTGCTCTTCCTCTTGGACTTGAACCAAGGACCCTCTGATTAACAGTCAGATGCTCTAACCAACTGAGCTAAGGAAGAATCATACTTTTATTGTTGCTTATCCGAAACCCCTTTCGGAAATTGCTTTGCAAAAGTAGAGACTATTTTCTAAATATGCAATATCTTTGCATAAAAAAATTTATAAATGGCTGTATTAGGAATGGGAAATGCTTTAGTAGACATTCTGCTAAAGCTTGAAAATGATAGCACTCTACAGGAAATTGGAATACAAAAAGGGGCAATGGACATGATTAATGCCCGGCAAATGAGCGTAATCCAGTGTAATCAGGAACATCTGTGAAAAAGCCAGGCACCGGGAGGATCTGTTTGTAACTCCATGCGGGCAATTTCTTATCTGGGAGGCCAGGCAGGCTTCATCGGAAAAATCGGGCACGATCATTTCGGCACTTTCTACGAAAAAGAGATCCGGCAGGCCGGAACGACTCCTTATCTGGTTAAAGAAGGACCGGTTACTGGTGTTTCCACAATTCTGATATCGCCTGACGGAGAACGTACGATGGCCACCTTTCTGGGTCCGGCTCCTACCCTGACAGCCGCAGATATTACGCCGGATATTCTTTCTACCTATCAATATATGTTTGTAGAGGGTTATTTACTGGTTAACGAGGAACTGGTACGTAGCACCCTGCAAAAAGCGAGACAGGCAGGATTGAAAATTGTACTTGATTTGGCCAATTTCAACATTGTAAATGGATTCAAAAGCTTACTGGATGAGATTATTCCGGGGTATGTAGATATTCTTCTGTCCAATGAACCGGAAGCAGAAGCCTTTACCGGCCTGCCTGCCGCAGAAGCAATCGACAAAATCACCCCAATGGTTGATATCTGCGTTGTTACTTTAGGAAAAGAGGGTGCCCTGGTAGCATCCGGTACAGAAAAAGTAAAAGTAGCCGCAGAAGGAGGAAAGCCTGTAGATACAACCGGAGCCGGGGATAATTTCGCGGCAGGATTCCTTTTTGGACAAAATAGCGGAGCCTCTCTTGAGCAATCCGCACGTATCGGCTCTTTACTGGCTGGATATGTAATTGAAGAAATAGGCCCCCAGATAAGCGCCGGCAAGTGGGAACAAATAAAGTTAAAAGTGAATGGAATATTGAAATAATCGTCTTACTTTTATATACATTTACATTAGAATTTAACGAAAGATTGATATGAATAAAAAGATTCATTTTAAAATTATAATAACTTTACTCTCATTCTTTGTACTCTTCCCTTCAACCCATAGCTTTGCACAGGAAGATAACCGGTTTGAAATAAGCAAAAATCTGGATGTTTACAATGCGATCATCAAAGAATTAGAAATGTTCTATGTTGATTCGGTAGATGTAGAAAAAAATGTTCGTACCGGAATTGACGCCATGTTAAAAGGACTGGACCCGTATACCGAATATATTCCGGAACAGCAAATGGACGACTTTAAATTCCTTACAACCGGCGAATATGGCGGAATTGGAGCCTATATCCGTAAAAGGGATGAAGGCGTAGTAATTACTGAACCTTTCGAAGGTATGCCGGCCGAATTGGCAGGATTAAAGGCTGGTGATTTGATTCTGGCCATTGATGACATCAATGTAGAGAAAGAAAATGACAGTCGCGTATCCGAACTACTTAAAGGGGTGCCGAACACCAAACTGGTATTAAAAATACAGCGTCCGGGAGAAACTAAACCGCGTACGTTTGAGTTGGTACGCAAACAAATTCTGGTTGACCAGGTTACCTGGTACGGAGTAAGAGGAGACGGAGCAGGCTATATCCACCTGAAAGGATTTACCGATAAAAGTACCCAGGAAGTGAAAAACGCATTTCTCGACCTGAAAAATAATCATCAGATCAAATCCATCATACTGGACCTGCGTAGTAACGGAGGAGGATTGCTGGAAAGTGCCGTTCAGATCGTAAATATGTTTGTTCCCAAAGGTACGGAAGTAGTTTCTACCAAAGGGAAGTTAAGTCAATGGGACCGTACCTACCGTACTTCGAGCGAACCCATTGATACAATCATGCCGTTAGCAGTATTAATTAACGGAGAATCCGCCTCGGCAGCCGAAATTGTAGCCGGAGCTTTACAGGATATGGACAGAGCCGTTATCATTGGGCAACGCTCGTTTGGTAAAGGTTTGGTACAGGTTCCCCGGGAATTGCCGTATAATAATACGTTGAAAGTTACGATCAGCAAATATTATATCCCCAGTGGGAGATGTATTCAACAAATAGACTATTCCCATCGTAGTGCCGACGGAAAAGCAACAGCTATTCCGGATAGCCTGACAACTGTGTTTTACACCCAAAATGGCCGTCCGGTACGCGATGGCGGCGGAATAAGACCTGATTTTGAGGTAGAAAAAAAAGATATGCCGACTCTGCTTTACTATATAATGTTTGATAATATAACTTTCGACTTTGCAACCGGGTGGGCTCAGAAACACAAAACAATCCCCGCAGTAGAAGAATTCGAAATTTCGGACGAGGATTTCGAAGCCTTTAAAGCGTATGCGAAGGAAAAGAACTTTACTTACGACAAGCAAAGTGAGAAAATGCTTGCCAATCTGGAAGAAGTGGCAGCCTTTGAAGGATATTTGCAAAGTGATTCAACTATTTTCAATGAGTTACGAACCAAACTACAACCGGATCTGGACCGGGACTTCGAACGGTTTAAAGAGGAAATCAAAGGCATTCTAAGTGCAGAAATTATTAAAAGATATTATTACCAGAAAGGAGAATTGATCTACACCTTGAAAGAAGATGCTGCACTGGAAAAAGCAATAGAAGTTCTTAGTGATCCGGAAATAATCCGGCAAACATTAAGCAATCCGGAATCAGCTGAAGAAAAAACGGTTAAAATTACTCCTGTAAGTGGCCGTAAAAGAACCAATATAGGATAAGAAAATCTTACTCTACAAAACGTATATGTAACATGATTAGTTCGGAGCGGGTTCCCACACGGTATGGAGGGCCCGCGACACCTATCCCGGAAGAGACAAAAAACTGGCTGGGTCCTTTTTGATAATATCCGTAAGGCACCTCATAAATAAACTTCATCAACAACGGATAAGGCCACAACTGTCCGTTGTGTGTATGTCCATGCAACCCCAGATCAATCCCGTTCATAACCATTTCGTTAATCTGCCAGGGTTGGTGGTCCAGAACAATTACAGGTTTATCCTCTGTGACCTCCTGTAAAAGAGACACCAGACTTTCCCGTTTCCTGTTCACCATATCATCCCACCCGATTAAATAAAAAGTCGAATCCGGCATGACAACAGAATCCACAAGTAAAGTGGCTCCTGTTTTTTCAAACCAGCGGATTTTTGCATGCCGGTTGGCCCGGTATTCATGGTTTCCAAATACCATATAAACACCCAAAGGAGCGTTGAGCATCCGCAGATCATGCTCTATTTCCGCCATCTCCGCATGCCTTGATTCATAATCCAGAATATCCCCGACCAGAACTACCAGATCAGGCTGTTCCGCATTAGCCAGATCAACATATCGTTGTACCAATTTTTTACCTATCACTTCTCCTATATGCAGATCGCTCATCATAGCGATAGTCAAACAATCCCGTGTGCTTTCTTTTTTAGGAATATCCAGGTATACATGCCGCACAACCGGATAAATAACATTGCGATAAGCTTTAAACATTAACCCGGTTGCGGCCAGCAATACAGTAAAAAAACAAATAAGCTTTACCCGGTTCCAGTTCTTTGTTACAATTTTGGGAAACCATTTCCACCAACGATTGGTCAGGCGGAGGAAATCCAGCAAAAACAAGGCCATAGTTATATAAAGAGAAGCGATATACCAGGTATTGCAAATATAAAAAATGCCAATCAGTACCTTCTCCGGCAAGATATCATACAGAAAATAGCCGGTAAAAAAGAGAAGGATTTCCAGAACAAAGAAAAGAATAACCGGAATACGCCAGCTTTTCCGTGGAGGAATCGCCTGATATACCAGCCAGAAAATATAAGGAGTAAGCAATAATTGCCCGAATATCGACTGCAGGAAAACTTTCATAAGTTACTCTTTAAAAGTAAGGTTAAAAACGGCCATTTCGCTATTTGTTCCGATCCGGAAAGGCGGCCCCCACAGTGATAAACCGGTAGAGACATAAATATGGCTTGAATCTTTCTTTTTATAACCATGACTTACTTCAAACAACCGGTCGGTAAGCCAGCTAACAGGCCATATCTGTCCGCGGTGTGTATGCCCGCTAAACTGCAGGTCAACACCGGCATCCACCGTTTCATCCAGATCATAAGGCTGATGATCCAGTAACAGCACCGGATAGGCCGGATTCGTTTCTGTTGCCAGTTCCTCCAACGTTTTACGATTGGGATTCATCCGGTCGTCCCGGCCAATAATTTGAATACCATTCGGCAAAGTAACAACCGAATCTTTCAACAAAATGATTGGAGTTTCAGCGATAAACTCTATCGCAGGCTGAATACCACTAATGTATTCATGGTTACCCGGTACCATATAAACCCCTAACGGAGCCGACAACAGGGAGAGTTCTTCCTGCATAGCCTGATATCGTACGGGTGCTACACTATTATCTATCAAATCCCCTCCTATGATTATCAGATCAGGCTGCTCTACCATAACCATTTCAACATATTTGCGAAGCTGTTGTTTATTGGTTGCATATCCTAAATGGATATCACTGATACCAACCACTTTAACCTGTTGATCCGTTGTTAATGATTTGTTGATAACTATGTTTATAACCTCTGTTTTCGGGTGTTTATAATGATAATAACCATACAAAAGTGTTGCTACGGTAATGGCCAGTACCACCTGAAACCCATACGGTAGATAAACATGGAACAGTTTCAGCAAATCAAGAAATAAAAGCAGGAAGGTCATATAAAATATAAATACCAGCCAACCTGTCGCAATATATTGAATCAACAATCCTGCAACAGGCGAAAAAGTAACATTCCGGAACAGGAACATAGCCCCTATCCCAAGGGCACAAATCCAGAATAATATAGCCACTATCACTCCCGGAACAGCTGGTAGTTGCGAAAATGCATGCATACCCTTACTAAACACATACGCATTGGTCCCCAAATACAAAGAAAAAATAAGGATGAAGATAAAAAGCATCTTGTTCATAATTTTTGGCAAATATAGTGAAGCGCGCAAAACCGGACAACTTATAATTTACTTGTAAAAGCTAAATAATTAAAATATAACAGCTATTTATTCCCGGCAAAAAACCGTGCTTGTTCCCCGGCTCCGGTCAGGGACCGCATCAATACAAACAACTTACCAGCTATTATTGCTCAAACCGTTAGTTTTAATGCAGTCCCGCATCAGATGCGGCAACAATGCCAACCTTACTGATCCTGCAACTTATCAATTCGTACGGTTTGTACGGCTTGAATTTGTATTACGATCACCGGAATTAGTACTGTCGCCGGAATTACCGGGCTACCTTGTGGTAGTTGGGCGGCTACTACTCGGCCGGTTCGTATTATTACTGTTATTGTTGTTATTGTCAGGACGATTCACATTACCCGGCCGGTTGTTATTATTACCCGGCAGGTTATTATTGGGCCGGTTATTATAATTCGGCCTGTTATAATTCGGGCGGTATACTCCTCCCGGATAAACATACAAAGGACGTCCATAAGGCGGAAACACCGTTGGGTACACAGACGGTACATACTGCACATCTTCATACAAATATTCGTACCCGGTCAGATAATCGTTCCAAAACTCAAGCGCATAAATATCTCCCCTTGAAGTACGATACTCTAATACCTCCTGATATCCATTCGACGTTTCATTCACTGCCAATATACGGTCCGGTAATCCGGCTAATTTTTCGACTTCCGCTTTTGTCATCCCCGTAGTCAGGCGATTCAGGTCAAGCGACCGGTAAGAACCGCAGGCTACCAGGCAAATTGCCAGAAGTGCTATATATATATTTTTTATCATATCCTTTTTCTTCTATCAATAAATAACTAAACTCTTCATTTTCACTTGCTATAGAGAACATAGCAGGAAAACCATTTGTTTATAAATGTGGATACCTGTTTGTAGGTATTTACACCACCAGCAACCATAAATTCATACATTTTTAACAGGAACATAAAAATAAATATTTACTTTTGCGACTGCGGATGAACAGATTAAAAACATATTTCAGATACTCTTTACCTGCACTATTTACATTGTATATAGGGTTTCTGATCGCATTTACACACGTACATATTGTAAATGGGGTTACAATCGTTCACTCCCATCCTTACCAAAACAGCGAAAACGGGGGTCCGGCGGAACATGAGCATACGTATGCGGAGTTTCAGCTTCTTCACCAGATATCTACGATCCAAATTGCCGGACCGCCGATCATTCTATTCCTTTTAACTGCCTTATTTACACAAATCCATACTGTTCAATGTAACCTTACGGTTCCGGCTTATCACAACCCGGTCAGAACACAAAATTACCTACGGGGTCCTCCGGCTGTTTTTTAATTATAGTAGATATGTAAATTAATAATACACCTTATTTAAAAGAGTGTATCAAAAGTCTGATTCTCTTCCTCGCGAATGCGGAGACCTCAGAAACACAGGTTATATCTATATCTAATGTTATACAAACCGCCTGTTCCGGTGCGGTTCCCGCATTCGCGGGAAACTATTTGCATGTTTAATTTCTGCAAACAGACTTTTATCGCCTGCATATTAATTATTAAAAACAGATTACAATGAAACATCTATATTTTTTATTGACTTTATTCATATGTTCATTTTCTACCTTGTATGCAACCGAAGTAACACAACAAAAAAGAACAGATGCAAACATGATCGGACATGTACTGGATAGGGAAACCGGGGAGCATCTCTCTTTTATCAACATTATAGTAAAAGGTACTACGATTGGTACCAGTACGGACATGACAGGACATTACTTCCTGAAAGACCTACCGGTAGGCAAACAAACCATCGAGTTTAAAGCGTTAGGATATAAAACTATAACCAAAGAAGTAGTCCTGGAAAGCGGCAAAACACTCGAAGTCAACGTGGAACTGGAAGAAGACCGTGTATCGCTGGATGCTGTAGTCGTTTCGGCCAACCGCGGCGAAACTACCCGCCGGCTGGCACCTTCGCTGGTAAATGTGTTGGACGGAGCTGTGTTTAACACTACCAACTCCGTTACATTAGCCCAGGGATCAATTTCCAGCCGGGCGTACGGGTGGAGACAAATTGCCAGAATTGTGGTTTTCAGCAAGTACGAATCAATGGTTTGGATGGCCCTTATACGCAGATATTAATAGATTCCCGTCCTATCTTCAGTGCTCTGTCCGGCGTATACGGGCTGGAACAAATTCCGGCCAACATGATTGAACGGGTAGAAGTGATGCGGGGAGGCGGTTCTGCCTTATTTGGTTCTTCAGCTATCGCCGGTACAATCAATATCATTACCAAAGAACCTTTACGGAATTCCGGTGAGTTAACCCACAGCCTCACCTCTATCGGAGGAAGTTCCGCCTTCGATAATAATACGACGCTGAATACCTCGCTGGTATCCGATAACGGAAAGGCCGGTATCTTTATTTTCGGACAGAACAGGCATCATTCAGGTTACGATCATGATGGCGACGGGTTTACAGAACTTCCTAAGATAAAAAACCAGATGGTAGGCTTTCGTTCTTATCTGAAAACCGGATTATACAGCAAACTCACTTTCGAATATCACCATATGGAAGAGTTCCGCAGAGGGGGAAACCTGTTGAGCCGCCCGCCCCACGAAGCAGATATAGCAGAACAACTGGAACATTCCATTGATGGTGGAGGTGTAAAATTTGATCTTTTTTCCTCAGATTATAAACACCGCTTAAACATCTACACCTCCGCTCAAAACACAGCCCGCGATAGTTATTATGGAACCGGACAGGACCCCAATGCATATGGAAAAACAACCGATTTAACCTGGATGGCAGGAAGCCAGTATATTTATAGTTTTGACCGGCTATGGTTTATGCCTGCCGATTTTACTGGTGGGATCGAATACAGCTACGATCACCTGAAAGACGAAATGATAGGCTATAACCGGAACACCAACCAAAGCGTACATATTGAAAGCCTGTTCTTACAAAATGAATGGAAAAACAGGATGTGGAGTTTTTTGATTGGAGCGCGTGTTGATAAACACAACATGATCAGCCATGCCGTATTCAGTCCCCGTGCCAATATCCGGTATAATCCCACAGAAGACATAAACATTCGCGCCAGTTACTCAAGCGGTTTCCGTGCCCCTCAGGCATTTGATGAAGACATGCACATTTCGGCAGTAGGGGGCGAAGCCATGTTAGTAGAACGGGCTAAAGATCTGAAAGAAGAAAAATCACAAAGCTTTAGCGCATCCGCCGATATCTATAAACGATTCGGAGGTATACAGGTAAACTTTCTGGTAGAAGGCTTCTACACGTATCTGAAAGATGTATTCTATCTGGAACCCATCGGATGGGATCAGGAAAAAGGTGCCTTTGTTCAGGAACGGAAAAATGGTTCCGGAGCCTATGTAGAAGGCCTTACCCTGGAAGCCCGGGTGATCCCCCTCCATTGGCTTCAGATACAAGCCGGAGCCACCTTCCAGCGCAGCCGTTACAAAGAGCCTAAACAATGGAGTGACGACGAAACAATTGCACCAGAAAAGAAAATGTTACGTACCCCTTCGCAATATGGCTATTTTACAGCAACCATAACCCCTCTTAACCATTTCACAGCCTCACTTTCGGGCACCTATACAGGTAGCATGTTGGTACCCCACCTGGCCGGAGTTATTGACAAAGACGTACTTGAAAAAACAAAAGACTTTTTCGATATGAATATCAAACTCGCTTATACATTCCCGGTATATAAAGAAACCAAACTGGAAGTCAATGCCGGCATACAGAATATATTCAATGCCTATCAACCAGACTTTGATAAAGGAAAAGACCGGGACGCCTCTTACATTTACGGCCCTTCCCTTCCCAGAAGCTATTTCGCAGGTATAAAGATAAGCTTCTGATAAACACTTAAAATGAAACCTGGATAGTATCCGTAATTATTACAGCAGACGTGTCCACCTAAATAACAGGTGGATTCGTTTTTTCCGGGACATCCTCCCTCTCCTCCTCGTAAGGTTCAATTAAATACACACGGTTATCACAGGCATACAATAACGCAAAAAGTAAAACAGAAACAATCTTTTTCATAAATTTCAGGAAATATTATTCTGTCAAACAAACACACAGTACCAGGGAAAAGTTGAGTCCGCAAAAGGGCTATCTTAAAGATATACTATACAATGTACCCATATTCTTTCTCACCGGAAATATAATTATTAATTCTGGCACATAACTTTTTTAGTGGTATTCCTATTATTTAATTACTTTTGAAGAAAAAAGAAAAAATGATACCCCACATTCGCTTAACAAATCAACAATTAGGAAACCCTCTTTTTAATGATCCCAAAGAATTGGTAACCTGGATGGGCGCCATACAGGCACAGGAATACACTATGGTTAAATGGGCAATCGGAATGCGGCTTCAACAGGGTAATTTGCAAATGGTTGAAAATGCGATCAATAAAGGAGATATCATACGTACCCATGTCATGCGGCCAACATGACATTTCGTTCCGGCAGAAGATCTGAAATGGATGTTACAACTTTCCCTGAAACGGAATAAATCAGCCTACGAATCCTATGCCCGTCAATTAGAATTCCCGTTATCCGCTCATTCCAAAGGCATTGATAAAGTATGTAAAATGTTAGAGGGAAATAATCATCTTACCAAACAGGAAATAAAAACCGAATTCAATAACTTAGGGATTGAATTGAACACATCCCATGTAACCTGGTTAGTAACCAAGGCAGAAATGGAAGGCATTCTTTGCAGCGGAGCAGACAAAGTAAAGAATCCTACTTATGCCCTGATAGACGAAAGGATAACAAATTCCAGAGAACTTACAAAAGAGGAATCCCTGGCATTACTGGCTACCCGCTATTTTCAGAGTCACTCACCGGCAACACTGGCCGATTTTGTTTGGTGGAGTGGCCTTACCATCACTGAAGCCCGGTTAGCCGTCAGCCTGATTCAGGATGTTTTAATAAAAGAAAACTACCGGGATACCGAATTCATTATTCATAGCAATAGTCCACAGGAGAAAACAGATGATAACATCCTGCATTTTCTACCCTCTTATGACGAGTTTCTTATCAGTTATAAAGACAGAACAGATGTATTGGCACCCGAACACACTTCCAGGGCCTTCAATACATTTGGTATTTTCTACCCGGTCATACTTCACAACGGACAAATTGTAGGCAACTGGAAAAAGAGTTCCCGAAAAGGAGAGATCCATGTAGAATCATCTTTCTTCCAATCTCCCATCAAATGTAAAAAGTTAATCAACACAGCAGAAAAGAGATTTAAAGATTTCCTGAAAGGATAAAAACCATTTTGATCCAGAACTGGTACAGGCAATACCTCCGTTCGGCCTCATATCCTCACCAACATTATCAACTTAAATTATTGTGTGTTTTACTAGTGTTTTGCTGGCGCAGATTTAAATCTGTGCCTAAACTAACAGGTGGTAAAGAAACATAGATCGGCTTAGTCCGATCTTCAAGTCAGAGACCCACGCTAACAAATATGCTGATTTGAAACATGTTTTTTCTTAAGCCTCAACATTAGTGTCGTCGCTACGCCGAACGAAAGCATTTCTTTTTTAATATATTTAGAGAAGAGAAACAGAGACAGGAACAAAATTAAGCCAGGATTACTACAGATTATTACCTACAAGAAAAGCGGCAATTTTTCCGAGAGCCGCTTTTCCTGATATTTCTTATTTTCTGCTTTTCACTTTTTACCGGGTATTAGCGGTTTATAGAAACAATCCTATGTATTCAGTAAGCATATATTGTTTTTTTCTTTTTCCTCCTGTAATTTCTTTTAAATATTCTAATTCTACTAATTTTTCTATTAATGTATATGCAGAGGCTGGACTAATTCCGGTTATTTCTACCACCCGGTTTGCATCTATTAAAGGTCGTTCATATAATTCTTTTAATACTTTTAAGGCATTGGATGAACGACTTCCCAAGGCTTCGATTCCGCGTTCATATTTTTTTGTAATGCCATTAGATTTTCAAAGGTTTGGACACCGCTTTCTGCCGTTGCTATTACACCTTGAAGAAAGAATTTGAACCATTCGGTTATATTATTTTCAGTTCTGGCTTTCATTAATAGAGAATAATATGAATTTCTATGTTTTTCTAAATAATCCGATAAATATAAGATAGGTCTTTTGAGAATGCCTTTACTGGCTAAATATAATGTGATCAGTAAACGTCCTGTTCTGCCATTTCCATCTAAAAATGGATGGATTGTTTCAAATTGATAATGGATAATAGCAATTTTTAGTAGTTCCGGGATATGCAAATCTTCATTATGTACAAAATTTTCTATATCTCCCATTAAATCAGGAATACTTGTGTGAACAGGAGGTACAAATATTGCATCGTCAATATTTGTACCTCCAATCCAGTTTTGACTTTTCCTGAATTCTCTGGGTTGTTTATGATCTCCTCTTGCACCCTCTAATAGTATTTTATGGACTTCTTTTATTAGCCTTGAAGAAAAAGGTAAATCTTCGAGCATTTTGGTTGCTTCATGCATTGCTTTTATATAATTCTGAACTTCACCCCAATCATCCCTTTTGTCTAAAGGCACATCTTCTTCATCCAGAAGTGCATCTTCAATATTTGTTTGAGTTCCTTCTATTTTGGTTGATTGGGTCGCCTCTTTAAGGACATGCATACTAATAAAAAGATTAATATTAGGGATATGTTCAGAGTACATATCTAAACGCCCCAACATTCTATCTGCTTTACTTAATAATGTTAATACTTCCATATCTCCTATTTCCCATTTTTGATTTATAGGAGCAGGTTGAAAACTCTTATAATAACCTTGATTTTCCAGATATCCTGCCTTGAAGTGTTTCATATATTGTCTATAAATTAAAACTATTAATATTATATTTTAG
>JAJQAZ010000083.1 GCA_021203545.1 Tannerellaceae bacterium
TCTCTATTGTGTTTTTAGACCAATTTCAATTAAAATCCAATCTATTAATTAAAAAATCTTTCGTGTAATTATGAAGAAACAATTTTTGAAAGTAAGCTTCACTATGCTTGTAGAGAGTGTTTCTTGCAGGATTTTTCTCATTCTTTTTCTTTTAGCTACATCCGGCAAGATGCTTGCAAGTACCGGTCCTGAACCGGGAAACAAACTGGAAACTAATCAGGTTTCACAACAAAAACGGTCCGTAAAAGGTACCATTGTAGATTCCTACAACGAACCGGTTATCGGTGCAAACGTTGTGGAAAAAGGAACGACCAACGGGATCATCACGGATTTTAACGGCGAGTTTTCTCTTTCAGTAGATGATAATGCTGTTTTAGAAATCTCTTATCTGGGATACAAAACAAAAACAGTAACAGTGGGAAATAATAATATCCTACAGATTGTATTGGAAGAGGATACTCAGATGATCGACGAAATTGTAGTAACCGGTTTCGGTCTTTCACAGAAAAAAGCCACACTTACGGGAGCGATTACAACAATCGGAGCTTCTGAAATTGAGCGGTCCAAATCCCCAACAACTTCAGGAGCATTAGTTGGTAAGATTGCCGGACTCAATACCCGTCAGGGTGACGGTCGTCCGGGGTCTGGTGTTGAAATGAGAATCCGTAACATGGGTACTCCTTTATTTGTAATTGATGGTATCCAATCCGATCAGGGACAGTTCAACAATATCGACTTTAATGATATTGAAACCCTTACAATTCTGAAAGATGCATCTGCTTCTATTTATGGGGTACGTGCAGCCAACGGGGTAGTAGTTGTTACGACTAAAAAAGGGAAACGGAATACAAAACCGACTGTTTCTTTAAATGCTTACTATGGCTGGCAAAACAACTTTAAATTTGCTGATCCGGCTGATGCGAAAACATATGTAAGATCGTATGTGCAATCGGAAACCATGAAGATTAAATTTGGGCAGATGTCTGAGGACCAACGCCGCTATTCGCGTGAAGAATATGATAAATGGATGGCCGGAACGGAACCGGGCTATCAGAGCTTTGACTGGTATGATTACATCTGGAATACTTCTCCACAATATTATGCCAACGCAAACATTACAGGTGGTTCTGAAAACACAAATTACTATATCTCAATAGGACATTTAAAACAGGATGCTACTATACGTAATTACGGCGGTTTCCAGCGGACCAATATACAGATGAATATAAATACGGAGATCAATAGCCGGCTAAAAGTAGGTGCTGCGATCAATGGACGTATCGAAGAACGTGTCAATCCGGGTGTTCCCGGAGGAGATGATTACTGGTTGCCTCGTTATGCTGTTTTAAGAAATATTCCTACTGTCGGGGCATACGCAAATGGTAATCCGAATTATCCAAACTCTCTGGACGACAAACAAACGAACTTTGCTATCCTGGATTATGAAAATTCCGGTAAATTTCAGGAAAAATGGAGAGTTATTCAGTTACAGGCGAATGCTGAATACGATATTTTTGATGGGTTAAAAGCCAAAGCATTAGTTAGTTATTATTATGCCCACCAGTATCTTAATAACCAGGAATATACATATAAACTATATGGGTACAACGATGCGACACAGGAATATTATGTAGATTATGAAATGAATACTCCCTGGCGTGAGCGGACTCATGAACAGGTTGAGGAATTAACATCCAATATCCAGTTAGCTTATGATAAAAAATTCTCTCTCCATTCCGTTTCTGGAGTAGTGGGGCTGGAAGCCATTTCCAGAAAAAACCCAAGGGATTGGGTCAACAGCTGGCCGGTATCGAATGATGTGAATTTAATTTATAAAGGTGATTTCCGGGATTATTCCGATAGAGGAAATGAAACCCAGGCTCGTATGGGATGGTTTGGACGCTTTAATTACGACTATGCGAATAAATATCTGGTAGAATTTTCCGGACGTTACGACGGTTCATGGAAATTCCCTCCGGGAGACCGCTGGGGCTTCTTCCCTTCAGCTTCTGTGGGTTGGAGAATTTCGGAAGAAACATTCTGGAAAAACAGCAATATCAATAACATGTTCAGTGATTTGAAAATCCGTGCTTCTTACGGGTTAGCAGGAGGTGATGATCTGGGTGATGATTACAGAGCCTTTGGATACATGAGCGGATACGACTATTTTAAAAATGTAAAAGGGGATGAAGTTGGTAACGGGGTTATTGATGGTGAGTTTGTTCAGGGAACCAAATCACGCGGATTACCTGTAACAACTATTTCCTGGATTAAAGCCCGTATTTTGGACATTGGTTTGGATGTTGCTTTCTTCGACAATCGCTTAACAGGACAGGCCGACTTTTTCCGGCGCGAACGGCGCGGACTCCCTGAAGGCCGGTATGATGTGGTTATTCCTACAGAAGTTGGATTCAGTCTTCCGAAAGAAAATCTGAACTCAGATCTTACCATGGGTTGGGATGGAATGGTTCGCTGGTCTGACAGAGCGAAAGATGTAAGATACAGCATCGGAGTGAACGCTACCTATGCCCGTTTTTATGATTGGGACCGTTACGACGACCGCCGGGCTAACTCATGGGATACATACCGCAATAGTATTACACACCGGTATGGATACCTGAACTGGGGATTGGAAGCCATTGGCCAGTTTGAAAGTTGGGAAGAGATCGCCAATTATCCGATCGATAATGACCGCAGAGGAAATACGACCATTATTCCCGGAGATATAAAATACAGAGATGTAAATGGTGACGGTGTGATTAATAGTTTAGATGAACGCCCCATTGCCTACCGGCAGGATGCAACACCTATCTTCAACTATGGTATTAATCTGGCATTTGAATGGAAAGGGTTTGACCTGGCTATGGACTTCAGTGGTTCATTCCTCTCTACTTACCATATGGAGTGGGAACAATCACGGGCATTCCAGAATAACGGGAATAGTCCGCAATGGTTGCTGGAGGATAGCTGGCGTTTATCTGACCCATGGGACGCAAACAGTGAAATCATTCCGGGTAAATATCCGATGGCTATCCGTGACAGGCCACATGATGCCACCTACTGGGGAAGTACTTTCTGGAAGAAAAATGTTCGTTACCTGAAATTGAGTAACCTGGACTTCGGATATACACTACCTAAACATATTGTAAGAAAAGCCCATATTGAAAACCTCCGTATTTATCTGGCCGGCCAGAATCTGTTTGCAATTACGAACGTGCAGGGAGTAGACCCGGAACAAAGAGATACAAATGGTTTGGCTTACCCAACTATGCGTATGGTTAATATTGGCATCAACCTTAAGTTTTAAAAAGTCATGAAGAAAAATTATATATTACTTATTATAACTGCTTTAACCATTTCCTTTAGCAGTTGTAGTGATTTTTTGGATCAGGATCCGGATAATATTATGTCGTCGGATAAAATATTCAATGATCCGGCTCTTATTAAATCTGTACTTGCCAACTTCTACGGCCGTATTAGTTGGGGACAACATCCCGCAGACTGGGGTACTTATAACCGGTTGGATGAATCGGTAGGCCAGGGACCTGGCGGAATTAATGCCATGGATCGTAACTGGTGGCGGGTACACGATTACGGATTGGTTCGTGAAATAAACGAGTACCTTCAAAATGTCAAAAATGCTACCGAACTTACAGATGAGCAAAAAGAAGCATTTATAGGGGAAGGCCGGGTGATCCGTGCCTGGTATTACTTTTGTTCTGCCCGTTCTCTGGGAGGAATGCCAATTGTAGGAGATGTTGTATTTGAATATGAACAGGGAATGGATGTTACAACCCTTCAGTTACCTCGTTCATCGGAAGCTGATATTTACGAGTATGTTATCAATGAATGTAATGCGGCAGCCAACCAATTACCGGGTGACAAAACAGTAAACTCTGCCCGGGCAAATAAATGGACTGCTAAAATGCTGGAAGCCCGTGCGGCACTTTATGCAGCATCGTTAGCCAAATACAATCAGGATTATACCCAATTACAAACAGAAAGTGGTGTAGTAGGTATTCCGGCCGCTAAAGCGGACGACTATTATAAAATAGCCTTAGCAGCAGCAGATGAAGTGATAAACAATAGTCCTTACCAGTTACAAAACAGAAGAGAAGATAAAGCCCGTAATTTCTACGAAACGGTAACCGTTAAAGATGAGAACCAGGAAGTAATCTGGGCACGGGATTATTTCTATCCAGGTATTACTCATGCCTTTACAAAAGATAATATTCCCTATGTCTTAATGGGGGAAAACAGTGCAGGTAATATATCCGTTCTTTTAAACCTGGTGGAAGAATTTGAACCAGTGGAAACCTCTACCCCGGGTGAAAAACATCCGTTTAATATTGGTACATTGGAAAACCCGGTATTTTATGATGAGCCGAATGGACCTTTCATAGATCGTGATCCTCGTTTAATGGGTACAGTACTATTAAATGGTTCGGATTTCAGAGGAACTTATTTGTCTTATCAGGCTGGATTTTTGAAAAAGAATAACGAAGGTAAATGGTATAAAGAAGAAGTTTTTCCAGGCAATATAGTGGATGGTAAACAACCTACCTCTCCCAATGGCCCGGCTAAAAACGGCGACCGTCTTTTTAATAAAAGTGGATTCAGTATTCAAAAATATCTGGATGAAAATCCTGAAGCGGCTACCTATAAAGAATCGACTGTTTTTGCAGTATATATACGTTTAGCGGAAGCCTATCTGATTGCTGCCGAAGCATCCGTAGAATTGGGTAATGGTCTGGCTGCCAATTATATCAATCCGGTACGTGAAAGAGCGGGAGTTAAACCTCTTACTACTGTAACATTGGATAATATTATTCATGAAAGACGGGTGGAACTTGCTTTTGAAGATCACCGGTTCTGGGATATGAAGCGATGGAGACTTGCAGATAAAGTATGGAATAATCAGGCTTATACAGCACAACGCCGTGGTATGTATGCCTATTTGGTAGATGCTCCCGGTGATCCGGCTGACGGAAAATGGTTCTTTGAAGAGGTTAATATGAATTTCCTGTATGAAAATCCTCTTAATTTTGAAGTAAGACATTATTATGCTGAAATAGATAATGACTGGTATAATAAAAACCCAAAGTTGGAGAGAAATCCATTCCAATAATTCAATTAATAGTATGAATATGAAAACTACTATAAAATCAATATTTTCATTGTTTTTGCTTCTGGTATTACTTACCGGTTGTGGAAAAGATAATTATGATGCTCCTGATTCTCTATTGACAGGACGGGTTGTATATAAAGGGGAACCAATTCAGGTTCGTGGTTCTGATGAACGGGTACGCCTTCAGTTATATCAGGATGGTTATGACTACCGAACTCCAATAGAAGTATTTGTAACCCAGGACGGTTCTTTTTCTGCGCTTTTATTTGATGGCGAATATAAAATGGTTACCCGTGATAACAACGGTCCCTGGGTAAATTCCCGTGATACAACGTTGGTTACAGTAAAAGGGAATACACATGTTGATATGGAAGTTACTCCTTATTTTACTATTTCGAATGCAGACATTACATTAGCTAACAATGTGATAACTGCGAAATTCGACATTACCCGGATTGTGGACACAGCAGAAATGGACCGGGTTATTTTACTGGCCGGACAAACAGCTTTTATTGACGATGATTATAAAGTTTTGCGTGTGGACTGGACAGATAACCTGCAAACCGGAACAGTTACTTACACTGCCGAATTAAATGATGAAGCAAAAGAAGCTGTTGTTTTAAACGGACGTGTTTGTGTATGGACCAGAGGTGCCGACCAGGGAATTTATTCACCTATTTTTAAATTGAAATAAGATTTTCTAATGAGATACTATTATTAAGTATTATTCAATATGGTTGCAGATGGCTTCTCCGTGAGGA